>JAGLYF010000267.1 GCA_023132435.1 Calditrichia bacterium
TGGATCCCTGCTGGAGTTTACCCCTTTGGATTCCTGTTGGAGTTTATCCCTTTGAGATTCCCGCTTCCGCGGGAATGACAAAAGGGACCAGAATGAAAAAAGGGGCAGGGATGACATTTTGGTACTGATTTCATTAATCTGCAACACCCAGTTCTAGCGGGGTGAGGAATCTTCATTTGAAACAATTCTGTCCGGTCTACGTCTTTAACTAGTAGACAATGGACCTATGGACATTCAACATGGGGATACACCATGAAACTGTTTAAAATTTCTCTCTTTTTTCTTTTTTCCTTTGCAATAAGTTCATTTTTGTTTGCTCAGGAAAACCTTGTTGAACTTATCGATTTTTACGCGGAAGAAATTCAGGTAGCTGGATTTACACTTAACTCAGAGCAGAGTGTCTCTATTGAGGCAAACACTATCTCTCCCAGAAGAAACTACCGTAAATTTAATTTTTCCTATGCCTGGATACTCAATTCTGAATCAAGAGATTTGGTATGGGAGTTGTCAGAAGCGGAACCGGAGGACAGAAGTCGGTATCTGTCGACATATAAGACTAGCGTAGAACTGAAACCAGGGACGTACGAGGTATATTATTCGACCTATCCCCATTTTAATTTTGAAGATGATTTTTATTTTCATTGGGGAGCAAAGGGTTTCTTCTCCGGCGTATTTAATGAATTGCTCAATGATGATGACGATGAGGATAAAGAAAAATATAAATTTTTTGATGATCTCTATGATCAGTTATATCTAAGAATAAAAGCAACCGGTACACCACTTTCGGCAGATGAAATACAGGTAAGACAGGACGCCCTCAAAGAGAAGGCATTTGTTTCTTATACTCAACTTAGAGATGATGAATTTGAAGAACAAATATTTAAAGTCACTCAACCGGTTGAATTGCGTGTTTATGCTCTGGGAGAAGCTCGACGGGATGGAGATTACGATTTTGGTGCAATCATCAATTTAAAAACCCGGGAACGGGTGTGGAAACTCTCTTATCGTCGCAGCGATCATGCCGGTGGTAACAAAAAAAACCGGGTCGCCCGCGATGTTATCAAGTTGGAACCCGGTATTTATAAAGCCCTCTATGTAACCGACGATTCGCATTCCTATCGCCGTTGGAACACTGCACCCCCCTTTGATCCCTCATTCTGGGGAATGACACTATGGGTGGAAAGCGCAGGGGGTGAATCCACTCTGGCAAAACTCGATGCAGATGATGAATTAAATAAGGCACCGGTTATCGAGTTTACAAAGGTACGTGATGGAGAATACCTCGCTGAGGGATTTACTCTCAAGAAACCTCTCAATCTACATATTTATGCACTCGGTGAAGGTGATGATGGCGATATGTATGATTATGGGTGGATCGTTAATACCAAAACACGCGAGAAGGTTTGGATCATGGATTATTATGATACAGAACAGGCTGGTGGAGCCAGCAAAAACCGGATGTTTGATGGTATTGTCAAACTTGAACCCGGTAATTATATGGTTTATTACATCACAGATGGCTCCCATGCTTATCATTCCTGGAATATGTCGCCTCCCCTCGACAAGAAAAAATGGGGTATCACTATTTCGGTACTGGATGATAATTATAGGGAGGGTGATATAGCCGCTTATGAGGAGGAAGAGGATGCTGCGATCCTGGCCCGCCTGATCAGAGTACGTGACGATCAGCGTAAAAAATCAAGATTCTCTCTTGCAGAAGATGGATATGTAAAGGTTTATGCTATCGGAGAAGGTTCAGATGGTGAGATGTATGATTATACCTGGATTGAAGATGCAAACACCGGCCGTGTGGTTTGGGAAATGACCTACCGTAAAACGGAACGTGCCGGTGGTGCACGGAAAAATCGTGTTTTTGATGACCGTGTCTATTTAGAAGCAGGTGACTATGTCGTCTATTATGAATCAGATGGTTCACATTCTTTTAATGATTGGAATGACCGGCCTCCCCGCGATCCATTTAATTGGGGTGTTACCATTTCTAAATTAGAAAATGACAAATAACAAAATACAAATCTCAAATAAAAATCAAAATTGAGGAAAGCATTGATTAAAATAGACCACGGATGACACGGATCAGACGGATCAACACAGATTTTTTTATTTATTTTATCCTTATACGATCAATTAATCTTGTTTTTAATTAATAAAACAAACCATCAATTTAATAAAAAAATTAGTTAAAGATCCGCGTGTATCCGTTCGATCCGTGTCATCCGCGGTCTATTAAAAATGATCAAATAGCAACATCTTGAAAGCAATGGCCGACGTCACACCGCAGAGCAGTGTGACGAGAAATCAGTATCCTCGTTGCGATGCTCTGCGTCGCAACGGAAAGATTCCATTCCCCCATCTTCAGCAAAACTTCAAAATATCATATTTAGCAATTCCATTAATAAATGCTTAGGTATGTTCCCTTAGTTTTTTCTAACCTCAAAGTACCAATCCCTCAAAAATTAAATTACAAGTTGGGAAAAAAATTTTGTAAAATTG
>JAGLYF010000268.1 GCA_023132435.1 Calditrichia bacterium
GAAAAAACATACGAGGTCATGCGACAAAAACTGGATCGAATTGTTCCAGAAATTGAACTGAAGTATAAATCAGAACTGGCCTATGAAATCAACCGCTTAAAAAAAGAACGTGGAGCAGTAATTCTCGGACATAACTATATGGAGCCGGCCCTGTATATCAGTGTGCCGGATATTGTAGGTGATTCACTTGAACTGGCCAGGGCTGCGGCTGAAACTCCGGCTGATCTGATTGTGTTTTGTGGCGTTAAATTCATGGCTGAAACAGCTAAAATGCTCAGTCCGGAAAAAATGGTGCTTCTTCCCGCCGAAAAAGCCGGATGTTCACTGGCAGAAAGTATTACTGCCGAAGATGTCAGAAACCTACGTGAAAAGTATCCGGGTATACCTATTGTTACATATATTAATACCTATGCAGATGTAAAGGCAGAAACAGATATCTGTTGTACATCGGGTAATGCATCAAAAGTTGTTCAATCTCTGGATAGTGATATGGTGATTTTTTTACCCGATGAGTATCTGGCAAAAAATGTCGCCCGTGAAACAGGAAAAAAAATAATTATTCCATCAAAAGAACCCAAATCTGAATCAGAGATGAACGAAAGTGAACTTACCTATGAATTGATCGGGTGGCATGGAAAATGTGAGGTCCATGAACAATTCAAAGTCGAAGATATAGAGAATGCCCGTAAACAGTTTCCTGATGTGGTCGTCCTAAGCCATCCGGAATGTAGTCCGGAAGTGGTTGAAGCATCCGATTTTTCTGGCAGTACTTCCGGGATGATAAAATACGTCCAGGAGACCTCTGCCCAACGCTATTTATTACTGACAGAATGTAGTATGGGTGATAACATCATCGCTGAAAATCCAGATAAGGAAATGGTCAGGTTATGTAGTATAAGATGTCCTCATATGAATGAAATTACACTGGAAGATACACTGACCGCTTTGAAAAAGGATCAATACCAGATCGAAGTTCCGGAGGAAATACGTATACGGGCAAAAAAATCGATTGATAGAATGTTAATGATAGGGTAATACATGAATATATATGCAATAATTATCTTGGTAACGCTCATTGCAAGTTATTTTCTCAGTCTTATAACAAACCTTTTGAATTTAAAACACCTTTCACCTGTTTTGCCAAAGGAGTTTGAAAGAACCTATGACGCTGAAGCTTATGAAAATTCACAGGAATATACACGGGTTTATACGCGATTTGGATTTCTTACCGGTTCAATCAGTTTAATTATCACCCTCATGTTCTGGTTTGCCGGCGGTTTTAACTTTCTCGACATTCTGGTCCGAACCTGGGATCTGGGGGTTATAGGTACGGGTCTGGTCTATATTGCGATGCTGATTATCTTGAGATCCGTACTATCTTTACCATTTAGTATTTATACCACATTTGTGATCGAGGAAAGATTTGGATTCAACAAGACAACTATAAAAACCTTTATTCTGGATACTATAAAGGGGCTTTTTTTAGGAATTTTACTGGGTGGCCCTTTATTGGCAGGTCTCCTGTATTTCTTTCATGTTGCTGGTAATATGGCCTGGATTTACGCCTGGGCGGCAACAACTGTATTTAGTCTAATCGTGCAATTTATCGCCCCTACCTGGATCATGCCCCTATTTAACAAATTTATTCCCCTGGAAGAAGGAGAATTAAGAGAATCAATCGTTTCATATGCTGAAAAAGTAAAATTTCCTTTAAAGGGAATATTTGTCATGGATGGCTCAAAAAGATCAAAAAAATCAAATGCCTTTTTTACCGGTTTTGGAAAAAATAAACGCATCGTTCTGTTTGATACTTTGATCAATAATCATACGGTAGAAGAACTGGTCTCGGTTCTGGCCCATGAGGTAGGACACTATAAAAAAAGACATATTATGAAGAGTATGATTATAAGCATTCTTCATATGGGTTTAATGTTTTATTTATTGTCCATATTCCTGAGTCATCAGGGTTTATTTGATGCTTTTTATATGGATTATATGTCGGTTTATGCCGGATTAATATTCTTTGGTATGCTATATACACCTATTGAAATGATTTTATCCGTGATTATGCAGATTTTTTCCAGAAAGAATGAATATGAGGCCGATCGTTTCGCCTCTGAAACTACAGACGATGCTGATAACATGATAAATGCTCTCAAAAAGCTATCCCGTGATAACCTTTCCAATCTTACACCGCATCCGGTATATGTCTTTCTGAATTACTCTCATCCTCCGGTGTTAAAAAGGATTGAAGCTATCATCTCACAATCCTTGAATTCTTAGATCAGATAATTTTTTATCAATATTTTTGCAATAATGAGAATTTGGAGGATTTATCGGCCCAATATCATTTTATAACTTAATCAGATAAATATATGATTATAAAAATCTTATGTTATATAATTCACAAACAGTGGTAAGATGGCACAATAATTGACGTTATATAGAAACAATGGATTCAAAATACCACGGATGGTGCTTTTATTAAAGTCCGGCAATTGCCGGACTTTTTTATTGAGTAAATACTAAAATTTGATGCGCATAAAGCGACTCACTGATTCCGTAACCAAAAATCACCATCTGATTTTAACATTATTAATTTTTTGAAAATTTAAATTATTGTATATTTGTGGTGCTCGGTTCTCGTTTCTCGGTACTCGTTTCTCGTGACTCGATACTGGATACTCGATGCTAGCATATCTCAACCGAATGTCATCCTGAAGGGATCTATGCTGTTGTAGGTACTAATTCAAACTCTTCGGTTGATGAAAGGCAAGCACGTACAAAGATCCCTGCTGGATGACATCAAAAACGAGTAACGAACACCGAGTGCCGAGCTGCGAGAACCGAGCAACGAGAACCAAACACCGAGTTGCAAGAATAAAAGGAGTGGAAATAAATGCGTAAAATGAAAGCGTTGGTAAAAAAATATGATAAACCAGGCCTTTGGTTAGACGAAGTGCCTGTTCCCAAACCAGGACTAAACGATGTATTAATAAAAATTAAGAAAACTTCGATATGTGGAACAGATATCCATATCTATAATTGGGATGACTGGGCGCAAAAAACAATCAAAATCCCAACGGTTATCGGGCATGAGTATGTTGGTACAGTAGAGGCCGTCGGCAGCAACGTACATGATTTTTATAAGGGCGAACTTGTGAGTGGTGAGGGGCATTTGGTTTGTGGGCATTGTCGTAACTGTCTTGCCGGCAGAAGACATCTTTGTATGAAATCAAGGGGCGTGGGAGTAAATCGGGATGGTGCATTTGCGGAATATTTGTGTATTCCGGCTGGAAATGTCTGGGTGTGCGATCCGAAAATTCCAGAAGAAGTACTCTCCATTTTTGATCCCTTTGGCAACGCTGTGCATACCGCTTTGTCTTATGATCTGCTCGGTGAGGATGTTTTAATCACCGGTGCCGGCCCCATAGGAATAATGGCAGGGGCGGTGGCCAGACATGCCGGGGCCAGATATGTTGTGATCACCGATATAAATCCGGCACGTCTGGAATTAGCAAGCAAAATGGGAGCGACGCGTGTTGTTGATGCGAGAAAAGAGAAATTAAAAGATGTCATGGATGAACTGGATATGAAAGAGGGATTCGATGTAGGCCTGGAAATGTCAGGGAGTAAAGACGCCTTAAATGATATGTTAAAAACGCTTTGTCATGGCGGGAAGATTGCTTTACTTGGTATCCTCGATCGGGATACACGTATCGATTGGGATTTGGTGGTTTTTAATGGAATAACGATTAAAGGAATTTACGGGCGTCAGATGTTTGAAACCTGGTATAAGATGACCGTAATGATTCAGACCGGTTTGGATTTATCACCGGTCATTACACATCAATTCGATTATAAAGATTTTAAAGAGGGGTTTGAGTTAATGGGTTCAGGGAAATCTGGAAAGATTATTCTGGATTGGAAGAATGTATAAATCTAAAAGGGGTTTTACATGTTTTCATCAATGAAATCACATTTGGTTAACGAACTGGAGCAGATAAAGGATGCCGGACTATTTAAAGATGAACGAATTATCACCAGTCCTCAGGATGCTAAGATTAAAGTGATGGGAGGTCAGGAAGTTCTGAACTTCTGTGCTAATAATTATCTTGGACTGGCTTCACATCCGGAGATTGTCGCTGCAGCAAAAACCAGCTATGAAAAATGGGGATATGGTTTGTCTTCGGTGCGTTTTATTTGTGGGACTCAGGAGATCCATAAAGAGCTGGAAAAGAAAATCTCTGAATTTCTGGGAATGGAAGATACCATTCTCTACACTTCCTGTTTTGATGCCAATGGAGGATTGTTTGAAACGCTTCTTTCAGAAGAAGATGCAGTGATTAGCGATGAATTGAATCATGCCAGTATCATCGATGGTATTCGTCTGTCAAAAGCACAACGCTATAGATATAAAAACAGCGATATGAATGATCTTGAAGAAAAACTCAAAGAGACTGAAAGCGCACGTTTTCGCCTGATCGCTACCGATGGGGTTTTCTCAATGGATGGATATATTGCCAATCTAAAAGATATTTGCGATCTGGCTGATAAATATGATGCTTTAGTCATGGTTGATGATAGCCATGCGGTGGGATTTATGGGTAAAAAAGGAAGAGGAACCCACGAGTATAACGATGTAATGGATCGCGTAGATATTATTACAGGCACCCTCGGAAAAGCTCTCGGGGGAGCCAGTGGTGGTTACACCAGCGGCAGAGAGGAAATTATAAATATATTACGGCAGCGATCACGGCCCTATCTGTTTTCAAATACCGTAGCACCGAGTATTATATCAGCTTCCTTAAAAGTATTGGATCTTCTGACTCATTCTGATCATTTACGCGAAAAATTACATGAAAATACAAAATTTTTTCGTGAAGAAATGATAAAACGTGGATTTAATATTCTTCCGGGTACACATCCGATTGCGCCGATTATGCTTGGGGATGCGGTTGTAGCACAAGAAATGGCCAATAGAATGCTGGATAAGGGGATCTATGTCATTGGATTTTCCTTCCCGGTTGTGCCCAAGGGTAAAGCCAGAATACGCACACAGGTATCTGCAGCCCATAGCCGGGAAGACCTTGAATATACAGTTGAAAAATTCAGTGAAGTAAAATCTGAAATGGGTCTATGAATAATCCTTTGATTTAAAAAACATTTCTTTACCTTTCTGATAGAACTTTACCCATCCAGCCTCTGGCTAGTAAAAGAGTCAGGGGAGTGATAATCGCAATACAACCATAGATAAACCAGAGAATCTCTGTATTTAGCTGATCGGGAGGAACACCTGCCGGGGCGTAATTCATCAGGAACCATCCGGAGTACAAACTGGTTATAATTTTTGTCATAAACCAGGGGAACTGACCAATACCCATATAGATACCGGTCATATTTTTTGGGGCAATCTCCGCGATCCACTGTAAGAAGCGGGGTTGCCACATGGCTTCACCAATAGTCATAATAATCAGATAAGCAAACACATTCGGTAAGGAAGGTCCTAAGGCGAGAAAAAATGTCGGTGCAGCCATAATAAAGGTACCCAGAATCATCATTTTGTAGGTATCTTTTTTCGCTGTTAAGGCGGCAACAATCGGTGCGAGAATAAATATCAGAAGAGGATTAATATTAACAAAAAATTCAAAATTTTCACTGACAACCCCGGTAAAAGCACGGCTGAAGTATTGAGGGAGTGTTAACCAATTATGAGCAAACAGGGTTTGCACGGGTATCAGGATAAAGATAAAAAACATAAAACGGGTATCTCGAAGCGGTATATTTTTTATATAGTATTTCACTTTTTCTTTAAATTCAACTGGTTCATCAGAACTTTCCTGCTCGGTTTCAGGTTTAGATCCGTTCTCCAGTGCTACGCGTGCCAATGAATCTTCAATAGTTTTTTTGGATAGAATCACGGTAACAACAATAATACCGATAACTGTCAAGGCAACATACACCCAGAAAACACCCAGAATACCAAAACTTTTACGAATGGGGGGAGATAATAAGGCAGGAAGAAAACCACCAAGATTCATCAATGCGTATAACATTGCATATCCCATTGCTGCGTTTTTTGCCGAGGTAAATTTCTTTACCGCTGTATAACAGGCCGGTTGATAAATACCCAGGCCTAATATTATTCCCACGATCCCCAACATCGCGATAAGATGTGAAGAATTCCAGATACCGGCAACGCCAATATCCGGGGCAATACTTAGCAATGTTCTTCCAATTAAAAATAAAAACAGGGAGACTAGCAACGCTTTCCGAACGCCGATCCAGTCAACCGTTCCACCCAGAAACAACATCGCAAGTGTGATACCACCGGTGAGAAAACCGACCATTAGTCCTGCTTCAACATCATTCAGGCCGATATAATCATTGAAGTATATGGCCAGAAGACTTAGTACGCCAAAGTACGTTAATCCTTCAATCAGATAGGAGAGATTAATTCCCCATAAGGCACGTGGTGCGGTTATGAGATTAATAAAAGGATCGATTATTTCCCGTAATGGATTTTTCTTTTTTTCCTGAGTGGTTTCCAAACTCTTCTCCTTGGTTATTTTTTCACTGTGCTGTCTGTTTTCAAAATTTTCTGGATACTAAATTGTTAATCTTACGCGGTATCTTGACCATCCGCCGCGGTATAGATAGAAGAAATTCTCTGGGTGTTCCAAGATACATATGCAAATTTATCCTCTTTACTATTTTTAATAAATCTTCCGGTGGTATATTCTCATTAAGATAAATTAATTCTGATTTGTCTTTTGGAGCTCTTGCAAGAGTATTTAGCATCTCCCAGTCAAAGTTTCCCGGATCAATTAATCCTTTCCTCACTGCATAATCCCATAAATATGTACCGGGTAAGGGCGTGGCAAAGGAAAGTCCGCAGGTGTTCAACTTCCCTGATCGTTTTATCCACTTGATCATGCTCCGTGTCAACTCAAAATCTTCCCATGTCTCTGGAGGTGAACCAGCAATAAACGAAGCATATACCGCTATCCCGGCATTATTTAGTAAAGAAATAGCATGTTTATTTATTTCAGCTCCTGCGGAACCACCCTTTAGATAATTTGATATCCTATCCGATCCTGATTCAATACCAAATTCCACCTTGGCAACTCCCAATTGCTGTAACAATTCAACCAACTCAGGATCAATTTGTTTTGTACGGCCTGCAATATAGTAAACAATCTTTTTCAGTAGATTTTTTTTATTTAACAGATCAATTAATTCAGTGATTCTCTTTTTACTACTGATAAACAAATCATCTTCAATATGTATCGCATTTATGTTGTATTTTAAATATATGTAATTTATCTCCTCCGCGATATACTCAGGGGAGTGCATCCGAAATCTATCCCACATTACGGAAGGCTGACAAAATTTGCATTTAAACGGACATCCTCTCGATGTGGTGAGCTGCATATTTCGCAAACCGGTTCTGTTAAACTTCCTATGACTGTCCTGTGTTATTATCGCCTCAATCCCCTTTATACTCTCCCTGTCTGGAAATGGAATCTGATCCAGTGGCTCAATCATGGGGAGTTTCGGAAGAGCTTTCAATTCTGATTTATCCCAGTACTGCAAATTATTCAAATTAGTCAAGTTCTGACCAGAACTATCCATAATATATTGTATAAATCTCAGAAAAGCCTCTTCTCCCTCACCAAGAATAGCATAATCGAATATAGCTGGCATGGACCATGGGGCCATGGAAATATGCTGTCCACCTAATAAAAGCGGTAAATCCTCATTCATCTGTTTTAATTCAACAGCCATTTTTTGTACTAAAATAAAATTATGAGTAAGAGATGAAAACGCCACAAGATCAGGATTAAATTCAGAAATCTGATTTAATCTGTGGGCCATAACGGGGAAAATTTTAATAATGACTTTATCCCCAATCGCTTTTTTAATATAGGAACTCAGATAACACAGACCGGTTGGTATATAATTCGGTTGTGGTTGGGTCAGAGGATCTATTAAGGCTATTTTAAATTTGTCTATCTTCATTTTTTAATCATTTTTAGCATAAATAGCACACGGATGACGCTCATGTAGCATATTCGTGCTTAATTCTAAACGATTGCTGAAATAACAAGTAAGTATTTCACTCCATAAAATTGGGTAAAATATACTCGCATTTTTTTTGTAAAATAAGATTGTTTTGAAGTTAAATATATTTATTTACTGAAAGCAAGTTTAATATTTTAACCTGATCTATTCATAAAAATTAATGTTCAAGAGTATAAGTAACATATAATCAACGATTTAATTCCCCCTTAGCAAAGGAGGTTAGGGGGTTGTTTTAAACGCAATCCTTTGAAATATGTCAATGCTTTACAACCCCTTAGTCTCCGCCAGTGGGCGGATTCGCACGCCGGTAGGCGCATTTCCAACCTGCCGGCGAAG
>JAGLYF010000269.1 GCA_023132435.1 Calditrichia bacterium
TTTTGGCTACAATAGCATAGCGCCCCGAGACCTCGGGGTAAACAAAGAAAATGGGTCCACGAATTTTCACGAATATTTATTAAAAATTAGTGGATCAATTCGTGCAATTCGCGCTAATTAGTGTAATTCGTGGATAATCGCTGTGTCGTCGCGAGAGATGAATTATCCAGATTAATTAAATCAATTTTATAGAAAACATGTCCCTAGCCTCGTATCGAAAATATTTTCCCATAACCACGACCGATATCTATCTCAATCACGCTGCCATATCCCCTCTTTCAACAAAAGTGGTGGAGGCGACTGAACAGATCCTGAAAATGCGCTCCTCCGGTCAAATCGAAGTTTTCCCTGAAGCTGAGGAAGAGAAAAAAAAATTAAAGAAAAATCTGGCTGATCTGATCGACGGTGAACCTGATAATATTGCCATCATTGGAAATACATCTGAAGGTTTTAACTGGCTGGTTCATGGATTGGAATGGAAGGAAGGGGACCGGGTGTTGTTGGTTGAAAATGAGTTTCCGGCCAATATCTATCCCTTTTTAAATCTTGAACAATATGGTGTCATTATCGATTATGTACCGGTCCGCGACGGTTTTATCTATCCGGAAGACATTGAAAATGCAATCAAGCCTGACACAAAGTTATTTTCTATCAGTTTTATCGGGTTTCTGAATGGATTCCGCAACCAACTATCAGATATTAGCCGAATTTGCCGGGAGAGAAATGTAATTTTTAGTGTGGATGGGATTCAGGGTGTAGGGGCATTGCCTTTAAGTGTAGGCAATTCCGGAATCGATTTTCTTTCCAATGGCGGCCATAAATGGCTGATGGGTCCGCAGGGGTGTGGATTTATGTATATATCTCCTGTTCTCTTCGAAAGATTGAAACCGGCATTTGCCGGTTGGTTATCGGTAAAAGACAGCTGGAATTTTTTTGATTACCGGCTCGATTTTCTTGATGATGCCAGGCGTTTTGAAATCGCCACTTCAAACGTTCTTGGTATCTTTGGTTTACGGGCATCGACGGATTTATTATTAGCAGCAGGGCTGGCGAATATCGAAAAACATCTGTTTATGCTGGGAGATCGGCTGATCGAAGAACTTTCAGTTTTGGGTTTTAAATATATTGGTTCCGGGAATACAAAGGAACGATCCGGTATATATTCTTTTACTTGTGAAAATGAAAAAGCGCTGTTTGAATATTTACAAAAAAAAAGAATTCATATTTCTCTGCGCAATGGTGTCATACGATTTTCGCCACATTTTTATAACACGGCCGAAGAGATTGATCAAGTGGTAGATATGCTAAACTGCAGAGACTAATTAATTAATATGTTACGGTGTTGTGAGAAACAAAGACTAAGAAACGCTTTATTCTTTGTTCAAGATTCATTAATCTATATACACATGACCTGAATTCGTGATTTATTATCATTTTCTGGGGAGGGGAAATGAAAAGTAAACTAGTTCATAAATTATTAGCCGGTGTTATAACAGGTGTTGCAGCAGCGGTAATTGTATGGCTTCTGGCCAATCTTATACTTCCGGATCTTTTTTCTTCATTTGAAGCGCGAACCTATGATCATCGTGTGACGCTCGATATTCAGGATGTACCATCACAAAGTATCGATGATATTGTCATCATAGATATTGACGGAAGAAGTGAGTCTGAATTAGGTCGCTTTGCCCAATGGCCGCGTTCATATTTCACACAAGTGGTAGAATACCTTGATGAGGGCGGGGCAGCGATTATTGGTCTGGATATTATCTTCGTAAAGGATAAACGAAACCCGGAAACCGACCAGGAATTTGTCCGGGCGGTAGCCAATGCCGGCAATGTTGTCAATGCCCTGTATTTTGAACAGGAAGATTCTCTCAGCTGGCGTTATAAAATGATGACCCCGCCGCAGGAATTTGAATGGGAAAAATTTGCCCGGGATCTGCCAACGGAATACAGAGAGTTGTTCCCTGAAAATGATCGGATTGGTAATGATTTTTTTAAACTGCTTAATGCCGGATATGCTCTCGGTCATGTAAACTTTCGTGGTGATATTGATGGTGTGGTCCGTAAAATACATCTTTTTGGTAATTTTCTCGATCACTCCTATCCCTCATTTGCCTTCAGAATGTTTACCACCTTGACCGGTGTGGATAAAATTGATTTTGAGCAGAAAGGCCTGGTCAGGCTGTTTTCCGAAGGACAACTGGTACAGGAAATACCAATTGATGAAAATGGAAATATGTTGATTAACTGGGCCGGTAATTTTCAGACTTTTCGGTTTGTCTCATTTTATGATGTCTTAAAACAGAGGATCCCCAAAGAATATTTTCAGGATAAAGTCGTCTTAGTCGGTACATCACTACCGGGTTTGTTTGATCTCCGGAGTGCTCCTTTTAATCCGGATTTTCCCGGAGTTGAAATCCATGCCAATATTTTATATACCCTGTTAACCGGTGATTTTGTTCAAAAAACTTCGTCCTTACAATCATTTTTGATCTATGCTGTGGCCGGGATCATCGTCGGAATAATCATTATATTTCTTTCTCCGCTCTGGAGCATCATCGTTGTCCTGGTTTTCAGTGTTATCAATATTTTCATTGCATATAATCTTCACTGGGAAGGAAATTTCTGGATGCCGGTGATCAATCCGATGATAACACTGCTGGTAACTTTCAGTCTGATATATATCTACAAATATAATACAGAGGAAAAGGGTAAACGGTTTATAAAAGAAACCTTCTCCCATTTTGTCACCCATTCCGTGGTTGAGGAGTTGTTGGCCAATCCGGAAAAAATAAAACTGGGGGGAGAGAGAAAAAATTGTACGGTAATGTTTAGTGATGTGGCCGGTTTTACAACGATCTCAGAACAGTTGACGCCTGAAGCCCTGGTCAAATTACTGAACGATTATCTGACCGAGATGACAAATATCATCTTCAAATATGACGGTATGTTGGATAAATATGAAGGTGACGCGATCATGGCCGTATTTGGCGCTCCGCTGGAACATGGAAATCACGCTGTCCAGGCCTGTGCGGCGGCCTTGATGATGCAGACACAACTGGTAAAACTGAGGGAGCTGTGGGGCAAACAGAATCGACCACAACTGGAAGCCCGCTGTGGTCTCAATACCGGCGATATGGTGGTTGGCAATATGGGATCTGAAACTCGGTTTGACTATACGGTGATGGGTGATGCGGTAAATCTTGGGTCACGATTAGAAGCAGCTAATAAAGAATATGGCACTTCCATTTTAATCGGCGTTAATACTTTTACCAAAGCAGGAGATCAGATCATAACACGTGAACTAGATCTGCTCCGGGTGATGGGTAAGAACGAACCGGTCAGAGTATATGAGCTGGTGGGACTCAAAGAAGAAGGTATACCGGATAAAAAACAACAGGTACTGGATATCTTCCGGGAAGGTTATGAAAATTACCGGGCGAAGAACTGGCAGAATGCCAAAAATTATTTTGATCAGGTCCTGGCAATTGACAGAACAGACGGACCATCGAAAACTTATATCAACCGTTGTGATAAATTTATTGCCAATCCCCCGGCAGAAGATTGGGATGGGGTGTATACGATGCTTAGAAAAGGTTAGTCTAAGAAAAAAGGATGCTGGATGCTGGCCAAATCGTGGATGATTTGGCCCCGATAAGTCGACTGGAAGGAGACATTTTTTATCGGGGATACTGGAGATGATAGAAATCTGTCTCCCCCTTAAAAAAGAGCCTGTCCAGCGAAAACGGGATGGTTAAGGGGGTGTTTTAAGTTGAAAATATACACATTAATGATAATATTTCTCCGAAGGAGAAATATATAATAGCACAGGGCAACGCCCTGTGAATTTAGAAACCACCGATCAGTAAATTCCCTGAAGGGGAATAATGTTTTAAAGGTATAAAATTAAAATGTTATAAAAAATTTGCAGGTAAAACATGATCTATTGTGAAGATCCTGAACTCCAGGCGATTATCGAGAGAGTTTATAAACACGAGCAGGGACATATTTTTCGGTTTTGGGATCATTTGGATGAACAGCAACAAACCGATCTGCTGGCCCAGGCGGACCTGATTGATTTTTCCCTTTTATCCAGGTTGATTGAGCAGGCAGCAGCCGGGAAAGAAGATAAACATGAGGGGAGACTGGAACCACCGGAAGTGATAACGCTGGCCCAGCGTGAAGGGAATGATGATGAGGCGAGACAGATAGGTGAAGCGGCTCTGGCCGCGGGAGATGTCGCTGCCGTATTGGTTGCCGGTGGACAGGGGACACGACTCGGTTTTGACGGACCAAAAGGAATGTATCCGGTGACACCGGTTATGCAAAAGAGTTTGTTTCAGCTCCATGCCGAAAAATTATTGGCGATCGGTGATAACTTTGGCGTTCAGATTCCCTGGTATATCATGACCAGCATAACAAATAACAAACAGACAATCCGTTGTTTTCAACAGAATGATCATTTTGGATATGATCATGAAAATATTTTTATGTTTATACAGGAAATGATCCCGGCCATTGACCGTCAGGGCAAAATGATTCTTGATGAACCGGATCATATTTTTATGAATCCCAATGGTCATGGGGGGACGATAAAAGCACTCTCAGAAAGTGGTGCTCTCAATGATATGAAAGAAAGAGGCGTAGATCATATTTTTTATTTTCAGGTTGATAATGTGCTGACCCGGATCTGTGATCCCATATATCTCGGTTATCATATTCTTGGTGATTCTGAGATGTCCTGTAAGGTGGTGCACAAAAAATATCCGGAAGAAAAAATAGGTGTCTTGTGCCTTATTGAAGGTAAACTTCATCTGATCGAATACAGTGACTTGAACGAAAAAGATATGTTCGCCACAAACAAAGATGGATCGATGAAGTTATGGGCGGGAAATATAGCCACGCATATTTTTGACCGGAAATTTATAGAGCGGGAAAACCAGGGAGGTTTTAAACTGCCCTATCATCTTGCCGAGAAAAGTATCCAACATCTGGATAACAAAGGACAAAAAGTTCAGTCGGATGAAAAGAATGGAATCAAATTTGAGACATTTGTCTTTGATGCGCTGGTCGATGCGAAAAAAACCGTCTGTCTGGAAATTGAACGTGAAAAAGAATTCAGTCCGCTGAAAAATAGTGAGGGTGAAAATTCTCCGGAAACGACAAAGCGTGATTTGATTAAAAATTATACCAGATGGCTCAAAGAGGCCGGTTATAACATTTCGCTGAACAAGGAAGGCATGCCCGGAATAGATATCGAAATTTCACCCTTTGTATCTCTTGCCGGTGAAAATCTGAAGGAACTGGATTTAAAAATCACAGGAAAAGAAAAGAGTCTGTATATCGATTAAGTTTTTTTAACCACAAAGGTCTCGAAGAAGGCACAAAGGTCACAAAGAAAATATTATTATGTCTTCTTTTCTTTTAAAGTCATCCTGAAAGGATCTTTACACTTGCTTATCTCTGAAATATCAAAAAGTGTAATATCGTATCGACAACTGCAAAGATCCTTAACAGAGTGGTAAGAACCGAGCACCGAGTAACGAGCACCGAGAACCGAGCAACGAGTAACGAGAAACGAATCACGATTCCTTCGTCACTACCTGATTGCGCCCTTTTTTCTTGGCCTGGTAGAGTGCCTTGTCGGCGGCTTCGATGACATCATCGGTTGTCCGGAATTTATCGTTACGCTGGGCCACGCCAATACTGATGGTTACTCTGACCTGCTTAAGGTCACTTATATCAATTCCCCGGTCTTTTTCTGTTTTTTGACTCCGTTTTGTTTCACTCATACGTATATAGAATTTTCTTTCCGAGAGACTTTCACACACATATTCCAGACGCTCAAGAACATCTTTTACTTTGTAACCGGGATAAATGATCGAGAACTCCTCACCGCCGTAGCGGAAAACTTTTGATTTACTACTATCTTTCAGATGGGCAGCGACATAACGCAGAACATTGTCCCCTTCCTTATGTCCATAGTTGTCGTTAAACTTTTTAAAATGATCGATATCGAGCATAGAGATGGTATAATTCCGCCCAAGTTTTTTTAATTCTTCATTATAGGCACGGCGGTTCGGCACACCGGTCAATTCATCGATATAGACATTTTGCCAGTATAATTTATAGACGGAATAGAGGCAGATAAATCCAATTATTGTAAAAGCAAATGCGTTATATGTTTTCAGATCTATCGTGTTTAAAGGAACTAATATACTCTTATTGATCGCCAGAATCAGGGTAAGAAGAACCAATACCAGGGCGACCTTAAAAGAATAAATTGATTTATCCTGATCTATCAGAAGGAAGATAGAAGTACCAGCAAAAACCAGCCAGATAATATCGGGTAAGACCCAGTTCTCAAAGGAAGTAAGCCACTGATTGTAAAAAAGAGAATGAAATATGGCAATCTCCGAAGTGACGATCATGTAGCTGATAATCAGGGTAAAAGTGATGCTTGTTGCTCTTAGAAAACTTGAAACACCAAAAAGCGCCCTTTCGTCAAAAAAGAATAGAAAAAGAAAGGTAAGTATGGAGATGACGGTTATGGTTCTGAGAAAATAGTCATAATTGATTACCGGAAGAAACTCCAGATCCGGTTTATGAACGGAAATATAGAGGATTGTGAATAGAACCATGGTATAAAAAATACGGGTTTGGTTTAGGCGGAGGCCAAGAAAAGCGATCAGTCCAAACAGAAAAAAGGGTGTCAGAAAAAATATTTTATAGGCGGTGGATAAACTTTTATAAGAAGGCAGCAGCGGTTTTATCTCGGGAAAAAATACCGGTGCACAGGCCAATAATAGTAAGAATGCAATTCGTATAATCGTATTTCTCATATCAGGATCATCGTGATCATGTGTTATAACTTTTTTATTTTAACCACGGAATTACACGGAAATTTTCACAGAATATTTTTTTCTCGCAAAGCCGCCAAGCCG
>JAGLYF010000027.1 GCA_023132435.1 Calditrichia bacterium
AGGGAAAGATTTTTGTAGAAATCGAACAAATGTTTACTATAATATGAGGCCTTGGATTTAATCTCCTCATTATTGGTGTTTACCCCGGCATAATCAGAAATAAGTTTATAGGATTTGAATGGAATCTGATATTGGTCGCACGTAAGACCAATGCCCCAGAGCTCTCGGTCAACAACCGGTGCAATTTTTTTAAGAGATTGAGCATATTTATTATCTAAAATCCGCCGGCAGGCAGATACACAGTCTGTTTTACTATGTGTTTCCTGACATAAAAATGAGGGAAATTCTTTTTCCTCATGATATTCATGATAAACCTGACGGATACCATATACTTGATTTATTTGTAGAGAAGGCAGCAGAGCACCGGCAATCCCCATATTCAGCACCCGATCGATCTTATTTCCAAAGTAAGTCAATACAGAACTTACACGAAGTATTGTCGTTTCGATTCCTTCACCGGTTAACAGTAGTATATTCTTTCCATCCCGATATACGCCTGGAAAATGGAAATCAACCGGCTGTGTGAATATCCTTTTTAAACATTCCTGTGCCTCTCCCCGATGGGCGATTGTTAAAAGTAACATAATTTTAAGGTTAATGAAGAATCACGAAAAATGAAAGTCTGTTTTGGAATTTGGAATTGGATACTGGATGCTGGTCGGAGCGAAGCAGAGATCCCGAGAACTCAGGAATACTGGATGCTGGATACGAGATACAAGATATATGATGTCCGCCCCGGAGGGGTGGCCTCAGACTAGCCCGGTACGCCACGCCAGTGGGCGGGCAAGGAAGTGCCGGGTCGTGGAGAATACATTAAGAATTTTAAGTGCCGTAGGTACGACCTAATAATAATTTTTATGTCATGACCTTTGTGGTAAAATAGTGATGAGGCATTGCGAGAAATGAACTATTCAAGCTAGTTGATTAATCCACTATCAATCAGTATTTTTAGCCGCAAAAAATAACTTTACATTGTTAACATTCCGACGCTACGTTAAGGCTCTTGTGGTGTAGAAAAAACTCTTATAGATGTCATGCCTGCGAAAGCAGGCATCCTTAGATCCCCGCTTTCGCGGGGATGACAACTTAGGGTATAGACTCCCATTGGAGTTTACCCCGCACTTGATGCGGGGCGGGAATGACGAAATAGGACTAAAAGGACGAAAGGTAATGTGATTATATGCACGGTATAACTTATGTATTAATAAGTGTTTGTTTTAATGTGTTTGGACAGTATTCGATGAAACAGGGGATGCGAAAATTTGGTGAAGTAACCTTTGACAATAACATATTGATAACAGTAACGAAAATGTTTTTACTCCCCAATGTTTTACTGGGATTGTTGCTTTACGGAGTAAGCACTGTCTTCTGGTTGATAGCATTATCAAAGATAGAACTCAGTGTTGCCTATCCAATGCTGAGTATGGGATACATTTTATTAATGATACTCTCTTACTTCTTACTAAATGAATCTGTAACGCTTTATAAGATTATAGGAACCTTATTGATTGTAGCTGGAGTTACTCTCATCTCCAGATGAGGATTCTTGTTACTCGTCACTCGCTTTATAATGTGTCATCCTGTCCCGAAACGGGATCCCGTTCCGGGACGGGATGACATAACATAGATTATTCTTTGTGAACTTTGTGCCTTCTTTGCGTCCTTTGTGGTTAGTTTTTTTAACTAAAGAGAAGTTTCAGGTAAAATAGCGGATTGGCTAGACGTTTTCTGGGTACTTCATTGGCAAGCATTCCGGCGATGATATTATTTACCTCCTTATTCCTGGCCGCTTTATTGATAACCAGATTTAACAAAAAGCGGGACCGACCGATTTTTTGAAGTTTGGTACTTACTTTTAATTCGTTACCGATCGCTTTCCACAGTTCATCTTCAAACCGGGAAAGAAATTGCTCACTATAGTCATTTGCCTGTTGAGCTTCTATAACTGTTTGAACGGCATATTTTGCAGAATACATGGCATTACCGATACCTTCACCCGTAAACGGATCAATCAATCCGGCAGCATCCCCCAATAACATCAAACCATTGGCATAACTTTTCCGTCTTTTACTTCCAACAGGTAGGTTCCAACCGACAGGTTTTTCCAGGGGTTCAGCCTCTTTAAATCTATCCCTGAAATATTCGCTGGCAATTGTTTCTTCCAAAGATTTTTTCAAATCCACATTCTGCCGCTTTATATATTCATGCAGCATACCAATTCCGACATTGGCATAGCCATTTTCCAGAGGAAAGATCCAGAAATATCCTGGAATTATTTCGTCGACATAGTGCAATTCTATCTGATCAGTCAAATCAG
This sequence comes from Calditrichia bacterium, assembly GCA_023132435.1. Taxonomy (GTDB): domain Bacteria; phylum Calditrichota; class Calditrichia; order JAJRVZ01; family JAJRVZ01; genus JAGLYF01. The sequence continues at coordinate 2,318 of JAGLYF010000027.1, forward strand.
CGACATTTTTATAATAACAACGAAGTGCAACCACCCAATGTTTAGGATCGTGTTCATAAAGACCAATTTTTCTGGCAACAATTGATTTATAACCATCAGCACCTAAAACTATATTGCTGTGAAATCTCACTTCTTCATTATTACTCTTTTCTTTTCCCTTGACACCGCGGACAAATCCCTCCTCTATGATCAGATCGGTAACGGTAAAATTTTGTAATGTAGTTGTTACTGCTTTTTTAGCTTCATTAAAAAGGAAAGCGTCAAAATACTTTCGTCTTATTACAAATCCCTTCGGGATATTTTTAAGACTGGTTTTAGTAAGATCAATATGGAAAGAGGTATGATCCGGACTGCTGAATACAATTGATTGTATATGAGCGCCCGGTAGATTTTGAGTTTTTTCAAGCAGGTCCAGTTCGCGTAGTACAGCAACAGATTTACCGGACAGGGCATCCCCGCAAATTTTGTCACGGGGAAAACTCTCTTTATCGACTAAAAGTGTTTTTAAACCGTGTCTGGAGGCATACAGGCCAGCCGCGCTACCGGCCGGTCCGGCACCGACGATAATTATGTCATATGTATTATTCGATTTTTTTTCCATAATATTAAAATAGAGACGTTGCATGCAACGTCTCTACACTCAATTTACCCGGTTACCCGGCATTTCCTTGCCCGCCCACTGGCGTGGCGTACCGGGCTAGTCTTTGGTCATCCCTACAGGATTTTGTTAGATCAATATTGCGTTTCTCTATTCATCACTTCGTTTTAACACCCCCCTTAATCCCCCCTTGACAGGGGGGAGATAGATCTCTATCATTCAATCTATCGCATCACATATCTTGTATCCAGTATCCAGCATCCAGCATCCAGCATCGAGTATCGAGCATCAACCCGGCGGCCACATCAATCTCCGTCCCCCGAGTAAGTGGAAATGAAGATGATATATTGTTTGTCCACCGTTTTTCCCTTCATTTAGCAAGAGTCGGAAACCGTCCTCATCCAATCCAAAATCTTTTGCAATTTGCCTGGCAACCATGACCATTTTACCTAAGATTGCCGTATCGGATTCATCCGCATCAGTTAATTTTGGGATCGGTTTACGGGGAACTATTAAAACATGTACCGGAGCCTGGGGGTTAATATCCTTAAAAGCGATAACTTCTTCATCTTCAAAAATGATTTCAGCAGGTTTTTTCTTATCAATTATCTGACTAAAAATAGTTTCTTCTTCCACGAATATCCTCCTCGTGTATTAATTTCTAATGAGATTAATATAAGAAGCTGCAGAAATGGCGGCAGTTTCGGTTCGTAATCTATTTTCACTAAAAGAAACAGGCAAAAAATTGTGATATTGTGCCAGTTTTATCTCATTTTCATCAAAACCGCCTTCCGGGCCTATTATAAAAACAATGTCCTCATCTGATTTTTTCCTGAGTGAATTGAGAACATCCGCCAGGGGCTTTGATGCCGTTTGATCCGCCAGAAATTTATGTTTCACACCAGAAACCGCCTCTAAGAAATTAGAAAAATCAGGTGATATTGTTATCTCTGGCAAATATAAACGATTACTCTGTTTTATTGCCTGGCGCGTGATTTTGTCCCATCGGCTTGTATTATCAGTAAAATAATTTGTATATCTGCTGGCATAAAAATAAAACTTATTAATGCCAAGCTCTGTTGTTTTTTCAATCATATAATCCAGTCTGGAGGGACGTATAAAACCAATGCCAAGTATAGAATGAGAAGGGGGTGGCCAGGGGACTTGATTTACAATTTTATAATGAACCCTGAGAATTGGTTTTGTCTCAGTTATCCGGCCCTGAAATAGTTTTCCTTTCCCATCAGTAAAGTGAACAGAATTACCTTCACTTTTGCGCATCGTTTTAAGGATATGCTGTGATTCGAAGGAATCGAATTCAGCTTCAGACTGGTTTGTATTTATCGCATTTGTAAAAAACAGTTCCATTGCAACGCAATCAATATGGTAAATTATGCAATTAAAATCAACATCAAATTACGATGAAAGTTCATTTATATTCGCTTTGATTTCATCAAATTGTTTCTATAACTTTGCTCGATGCTCGTCTCTCGGTACTCGGTACTCGGCGCCGGGTTCTCGATGCTGGTCGGAGCGAAGCGGATATCCCGAGAACTCGGGAATATTGGATGGCACGATTTGATTCCCCCTTAGTAAAGAACCTGTCCTGAGCGAAGCCGAAGGAGGGCTAGGGGGTTGTAATAGAACGCGGATGATGCAGATGACACGGATTTTCGCGGATATAAATTTGTTATTTATTAAAAGTTCTGTTCTGAAAGGAAAACCTGATGAAGTTATCGGTCATAATGCCGGTTCATAACGAAGTGGAAACGATAAATGTAATCATCGAACGTATTTTAAACATACCTGTGGTTCATGAGTTGATAATTGTAGACGATGGTTCCTCAGACGGTACCATCGAAGCGGTGGAAAAAATAACCTCAGATAAAATTAAAATCCTCAGACATGAAAAAAACAAAGGTAAAGGGGCCGCCGTACGAACCGGATTTGATGCCGCCTCCGGAGACATTGTCGTTATTCAGGATGCTGATCTTGAATATGATCCTCAGGATTATGCAAAACTGTTAAAACCCATTGAAGATGGTGAGGCCGAGGTAGTTTATGGGGTTCGCTCTTTGGAAACTCAGCGTATTATCATGCGTATGGGTAATCAATTTGTGACCTGGGTGACGAACTTTATTCATGGTCAGCGATTGAAGGATATGGAAACCTGTTATAAAATGATGAAACGTGAAATTGCCCAAAAATTAGAACTGGAGTGCCGTGGTTTTGATGTTGAAGCAGAAATGACATCTAAAATATTGCAGGAAGGACATCAAATCCATCAGCTGCCGATCAGCTATACGGCGCGCTATGAAAATAAAAAATTATCTCCTCTCGATGGAATCCCTACAATCAAGGCGTTGCTGAAATACCGAAACTGGCGACCGTCTTCTTAATTGGGGATATAGTAATATAAAGTCTCATCGTGGGGCGAAGGGCGTAGTGCGTAAGGAGAATGGAAGGAGGGCTAGGGGGTTGTATGATGCGAGATGCATGATGCTAGACGTAAGACGCTAATTGTGAAATGTAGGGGCACGGCGGGCCGTGCCCACATGATGAAATTTCAAATACCAAATTCCAATTTCGAATAACCGAAAAGATTCTCATCAGTCGTTTTGAAAATTGGTAATTGGAATTTGATAATTATTTGTGATTTGTATTTTGTAATTTGTTATTTTCAAATGTAGTGGCATCCCACACGTGTGCCGTGCCTATTATATAGCTCATTTGAATATCCAATATCCAACAAGGAATTTTCAATATTCATGGATCTGGAATTCAGATCCAGCATCGAGTATCAAACATCCAACATCTAATGCCAAATTACAAATATAACCGGAGTAAATAAAAATGCAGACTGTCAAAATTGGTGATATCCCTGTCGGTAATGAAAACCCCCTGGTTCTGATTGCCGGCCCTTGTGTGATAGAAGCGGAAGATCTGGTTCTTTCAACCGCCGAAAAAATTAAAAAACTGTCCGGTAAACTGGGTTTCCCATTTATTTTTAAATCTTCCTATCTTAAGGATAACCGTTCATCGGCAAACAGCTATCAGGGCCCGGGTCTGGAGAATGGATTGAAGATACTGCAAAAGGTTAAGGATAAAGTAGGGGTTCCTGTTTTGTCTGATATTCATGATCAGCATGATGTCAGTGCCTGTGCGGAAGTGCTTGATGTGATCCAGATTCCCGCTTATCTCTCTATGCAGACAGGACTTGCCCTGGCAGTAGCAAGAACAGGGGTACCGGTAAATGTCAAAAAAGGCCAATTTTTACATCCTTCAGACATGCAGCATATCATTAAGAAAATAACCGGTGAAGGAAATCAAAATATTCTTCTTACCGACCGTGGCACTTTTTTTGGTTACCATAATCTGGTTCTTGATATGCGAAACCTGAAAGTGATGCGGGATTTGGGATATCCGGTTGTACTGGATCCGACCCATGCGATCCGTAAATATGGGGTGAGTAGCAGTGACAAAAGGGGAGGGGCAAAGGAGTATATCTTTTCATTAAGCCGGGCTGGAACAGCGGCCGGTATCGATGCTATTTTTATTGAGACCCATCCCGACTGTGACAATGCGCTTTGTGATGCGGCCAGTATGTTACCCCTTCAACGTCTGGAAGACTTGTTAAAGCAGGTTAAAGCCATTGATGAAATTGTAAAACCACATCTGGCCGATGATGAGGTCGGGCTTTAATTATAACTTAACTTTTCCTTTGTTGGTTGATGAAGAGCCGGATGCGGGAAATCCGCACGTCCGGATCTGTGAGGGTGAAATTCAGCAATGAATGGACTACTCGACTAATTAATGTGCCTGTTTGAAAGACAGAATGAATAAACAGAAAAGGATTCTATTGGACGATGAAAATTAGATACAAAATTGGATTTACAGGAAAGTTCAATAGAAACGATGATATTAGAAATGCGACAGCCCTTAATAAGTGAAATTAGCAAAAGACGTAAATTGACCCTTCTCAAAAGGCACCTTTCACTTGGTGCCGTGATTTTGGAAGTTGGAGCTGGATCAGCATGGTTTTCACAACAACTTAGGAAAAGCGGTTACAATGTTACAACACTCGATCTTCTTTCTCCTGCGAATATTGTCGGTGATATTAATCAGTGGAAACAGTTAGGCATCCGAAAAAATTCGTTCGATGTCGTAATTGCATTAGAGGTCATTGAACATATTGACTGTCTTACGGCATTACGCTCGGTATGTAAGATTGGCGGCTTGATATTGCTGTCATCACCCCATCCATCCTATGATTGGATCATGAAAATTCTAGAACATCTAAACCTTACTCAAAAACGAACATCTCCACACATTAACTTAACGGATTTCAAGGACATCCAATTGCCAACTATAGTGAGGCATCGTCCTCTGTTCATCCATCAAGTGGCAATATTTAAAAATGAGAACTTATCACCATGACCTTGCGACTGATGCTATGCCGATGCGAACAATAGTGATAGGTGAGAACAAAGGTTATTCGGCTAAAACGTGGATATTATTCTGCTATTTTCTATTTTTTATTGTAACTTTGAACAGTTATCATGAGAGATCTAATTTAATTGTAATCTTCTTAACCATGGAATTAATATTACCTCAAAGGAAGCATACTGAAGAGTACATTAAGAATTAAAACTAATCATCTATTTGTTCAGTTATTTCGATACTTTTTCGCCGGTGGTTTTGCTTTTATTATTGACTTTTGTGCTTTATTTCTTTTAACAGAATATTTGAATTTATATTACTTGTTATCTGCGCCACTTGCTTTTCTATTGGGTCTAATTATTAATTATTTATTAAGTATCAAATGGGTTTTTGACAAACGAAATATTAATAAAAAAAGTGTTGAATTTGTAATTTTTGCATTGGTTGGTATTGTCGGATTGTTATTAAATCAGGTTTTTATTTGGTTCTTTACTGAAATAATAAATCTGTATTATATGTTATCAAAAATTATTTCTTCCGGTATCGTTTTTCTTTGGAATTTTGGTATGAAAAAATATTTACTTTTTAGATAAAGGATTTCTTGTTTGTGAAGAGAAAAAAAATAGCGATAATTATCGGGGCGGGCCCAGCGGGATTAACTGCTGCATATGAGTTGGTAAAAAAGACTGATATAAAACCACTTATTTATGAAATGAGTGAACATATAGGCGGAATTGCGAGAACTGTGAATTATAAAGGGAATAGACTTGATATCGGTGGACATAGATTCTTTTCCAAATCTGAAAGAGTAATGGAATGGTGGCAAAATATTCTACCTTTGCAAGGGACACATTCGGACGACGAGTTAGAATTTAAAATTAGTTATCACAATCAAGACAGAAAACAACGATTAACTAAAGATGGGCCGGATCCCGATAAAGTGGATAAAGTAATGTTAATACGAAAGAGATTATCAAGAATATATTATCTGCGCAAATTCTTTGATTATCCAGTTTCATTGAATTTAAATACACTGATAAATTTGGGTCTTTTTAGAATTGTTAGAATAATACTAAGCTATATCAAAGCTATACTTTTTCCAAGAAAACACGAAATTTCATTAGAAGATTTTTTGATTAATCGATTCGGAGGAGAATTATATCACACTTTTTTTAAAGACTATACTGAAAAAGTATGGGGCGTATCATGTAGCAAAATTTCAGCGGAGTGGGGGGCCCAGCGGATAAAAGGTTTATCTGTAACTAAAACTGTGATGCATGCGTTCAAGAATATTATTAAAAAAGATAGCTCGATTTCGCAGAAGAGTGGAGAAACAAGCTTAATTGAGAGATTCTTATATCCCAAATATGGCCCTGGCCAATTGTGGGAAGAGGTCGCAAAGACCATTATTGAAAAAGGGGGTAGTCTTTATAGCAACCACAAAGTTATAAAAATTTATATTAAAGATAACAAATTATCAGGTGTTAGTATCCGAAATGAAACCACAGGAGAGGTTTCAAAACAAAATGGTGATTATTTTTTCTCAACTATGCCGATTAAAAACTTAATAAAATCAATAGAGAATGACATCCCTCCTGATGTTGCTAATATTGCTCAGGGTCTTGTGTATCGAGATTTTATAACTGTAGGAATGCTTCTAACGAAATTGAAAATTAAAAATATTAGTGATACTCAGACAGTTAACGATATCATACCTGACAATTGGATTTATATCCAGGAAAAGGAAGTAAGTGTCGGAAGATTACAAATCTATAACAATTGGAGTCCTTATATGGTTAAAGACCCCAAGAGAGTATGGTTAGGTTTGGAATATTTCTGCAATGAAGGTGATGAACTGTGGAATAAATCAGATGAGGAATTCATAGATTTTGCAATAAATGAATTGGCAGAGATTGATATAATTGAAAAAAAAGATGTCATAGATTCTACAATAATTCGCATGCCCAAAACCTATCCTGCATATCTAGGCACTTATAATGATCTTCATATCATCCGGGATTTTACGGATAAATTTGAAAATTTATTTCTGATTGGCAGAAATGGCATGCATAAATACAATAATCAAGATCATTCTATGTTAACTGCAATGACAGCCGTGGAAAACATTATTAATAATATTACAGAAAACGGTAATATTTGGGCAATTAACACTGAGGATACATATATTGAAGAAAAATAAAAAACAGAAAAAAGGAAAAAAAAAATCTAAATCTATAGAAGTATCGAATGTCGAGAATCCACTAGACAAATTATTTTCTAGTGATTTATTCAAGATCATTTTGATTTTCTCAGTCGTCCTCATTATTGGTGTGCTATTCTTTCAAAAAAATGTCAATACGAACGGAGATAATACCGCTTATTATCGATTAGGTTTGTCCATCATTGATGGAGAGTACTCCTCATCAACAGACCAACTAAAAATCCCCCATACAAAATACCCTCCAGGTTGGCCTTTTATTATTGCACTATCAAATCTTTTTTTTCCTAATAATATACTTGCAGTAAAAATTGTTGTACTAATTCTGACAAGTATATCAGCTGTACTTTTTTATTATATTGCGAAAATTTTTTTTAATAATACTATATCCGTTCTATTGACTATTTTCGCATTCATAAGTGCTGAAGTAATTTATTATAGTTCCATTATGATGTCGGAAATACCTGCGCTGTTCTTTTCAATATTAGGAATATTCTTCTTATTAAAAGCGGATTTTGAAAAACCGTTTTTTAAAAATTACCATTTAATGATAGCTATATTTGCTTTTATTTATAGTTTTCATATCAGACCGGCACAGGTTGCTATTATCGGAGGATTTTTTCTCTTTCTATTAATTGAATCGATAAAAACAAAAAATTGGAAAAATTTTATATATTCCGGAATTTTTTCCCTTTTGCTTATTATACCATGGCAATTCAGAAACTTTCTGCTCGGTGCAAAATCTTCCTTTGTAAATCAATTTCTTCTTGTGAATTACTACCGCCCAGAACAGGGATATATAACCATATCAACATTTTTTGAGAGGGTATGGAATAATTTTTATTTTTATTTTTTTAGTGAGATTCCCAGAGGATTTATTACAAATTTCCACGTATGGGAACTTAAAGCAAAGGGGAATCCTTTGATTTTATATGTAGTTCCTATCATTATATTAGTTTTTATTTGTTTGGGCATATATAAAGTTTTGAGAAATAAAAATTTATACTTTATCGGGATCATTGTAATTTTTTCCATAGTTTTAGCATTAGTATGGGTACCAAAAGCTGCCGGAGCCAATATTAGATTTCTTATACCAGTCTTACCTTTATTGGTACTTGGACTGCTTTTAGGCATTCAGTTTTTATTAGAAAAGACAGGTAAAATAAAGAAAGAAAAATATTGGAACTTGATTTTATTAATACCCTTAGTATTATTATTCATTTTTAATGTTGATGGGCTTTCTAGGATGAAATATGTAACATATAAAAATTATCCTCCAGCATGGCAGAACTACTATTACTGTGGGATGTGGATTAAAAATAATGCTCAAAAGGTGGTAGACGGTGATGATATATTGATATCTTGTACAAAATCTGGATTAATCAATGTTTGGACTGGACTTTATACCTGTAGATATTTAGGCAGTCTGAATCCTGATGACGTTTTAAAAGATTTGGAAAAAAAAGGCGTTGATTTTGTTATACTGGATCAACTTGGCTTTTCACGTGTATATAGAAATCTATACCCTGCAATAAAAAAATATCCTCAATACTTTAAATTATTATACAAAACCTCTAAACCGGAAACGTATGTTTTTCTACTATCGGATAAAATAGATTTGAATTAAATATGTTTTGTTTATTGTATTATAAAATTCTTGAAAGACTTTTGAGTCAATATTTTCAATCCATCTTTATTGATCAATGAATAATAACTTTTAAGCCTGAACTATTTACTAGCCTGATTAATTCACAAAAGTAATAAAAAATATATTTGGTTCAAAAATTGAGAACCATTTTCATCCAATTTGATATACGAGTGATATTCTATCACCAATTTCCAATTAAACATTAATTTTATGAAGGATATTAATACATTTTTAGCAAAATTGAACATACTTTTCCATAGTTTTAAATATTTATTATAAAAATTTGTCTGCTCAGTTATTATTTGCATTATAAATACCCTAGCGAACAACAGGACATCCAGATTTTCCCAAAGTCCTTTTTCAATGGATACGAGGAAGGTAAATGAATTTTTATTTTGGTTGACAGTTGTCTGACCCGTGCTCCGATTTTTAACAGTTTCAAACGTATTGTATTAAATTGTGCCTTGGCAAATTCAGTATTTTTGAGATAAAAGAGAGTTATAACTTAACATTTCCTTTATTAGTTGATAAAGAGGCAAAGACAGCAGAAATTTATGGTGTAACCGGTCTACCTACCAGTTTTTATTGATGGAACGGGGAAGATCAGGGAAAAACATATCGGTTGGCTGGAAGAAAAACAGATCCTCGAGATTTTTAAAAAGTTACAGGAGGATAGGTAAATAGTTGGCTCTATACTGGTTGACATTAGAGACGAAAACGAGTAAATTTTCTCATTATTTTTAAAGCCGAAGTGGTGGAATTGGTAGACACGCCGGACTCAAAATCCGGTTGGGGTTAAACTCAGTGAGAGTTCGAGTCTCTCCTTCGGCACTGTAAATGCGAGAAGACCTTTATTCTCGCATTTTTGTTTTAGAAGATTTTAATCGAGAATATGATTTGGTAGACACGGCCCGTGAAACGTGCCAGGCGCTGTTTATTAAAAGTAAGGCTGCCTAAAAAGCGTTATAAGAATTCTTTAAATGAATATATTTTGTATTAAGTGTAAGTCAATGGATAATTATCCGGATCGGATATCATCTCAAAACTTAAATCAACATCCAGGGCCGGCCAGTAAATATGATTACCATGAAGCAATTGCACATTTAAAATATCTTTAATTTTTGCTTCTCTAAACCATGGGAAATCATCATGTGGAAGAAAATATTCTTTCCCCTTTATATATAACCAAAAGCCATGTTGATCAATATTGACAACTTCAATTTCGGAAATGTCTGTTCCAGGAGCTGTTGATTTCATCTTTTTTATCCTCGATAATTTTCTTTATTTCAGATAGCTGTTGTTTTGACAGTCCATAGTGCCTTGCAATCTCTACCTCTGGATCAATCCAGAATTTTGCTTCACCTTCTGAGCAATAAACATGGATATGTATTCTTCTTTCTTCTCTTGAAAAGAAAAAGAACCTATAGTTTTTATATCTAAATACAGTTGGGCTCATATATAAAAGGATAATACATTCTTTTAAAATTATAATAATGTATTATCAAAAAAAAGTCAATTTATTTATAAGGCAACAGGGTAAACCCGATGGGTGATAGCAAATTTATAGGAGAAATATACTCGGAATTAAAATTCCTGATTAATTGTTTGTTTTTTCAGAGAATAGTATTTTAACAAAGTTTAACTACTTGAATATTATACTAAAATTATATTAATTGATTGATCATATTTTCCTAATTTATATTCGAAAGTTCATTATAAACCTCTAATGATAGTTCTTGTTTTTAATATTAAATCCAGGGTTCTACCTCGCTATATTTGCGAGAATAAATTTTACAATATCTAAAAAGGAGAACTTTTGTGTCTGTATTATTAGGTATCGATTTAGGAACATCTGGTGTAAAAGTGTTGGCTGTTAATGAAGACGGAAAGGTACTTACTTCCACCAATTTGTGGACTAATTCATGGACCATTTTTTCTAGGTGAACTTTGTAGTTTATGAATAGATCAAGCTAATCAAAAATATATATGACAGGGGATTATTGTGGATGAAATAGACATAAAAACAGCATTATTAAAATATCGTATTATACCAGTTGTAGCAATAGAAAAGGAAGAAGATGCTCTACCTCTGGCTGATGCTTTGATTGCCGGTGGATTACCTCTGATTGAAATTACTTTCCGCACAGCAGTAGCTTCCGCAGTAATAGCCAAATTGCATACGGAAAGAGCGGAGATCCTTCTTGGCGCAGGAACGATTCTTACTATTGATGAACTGAAGGCAGCTATGGATAATGGCGCTTCATTTGGTGTGGCACCGGGATTTAATCCAAAAATTGTTGAAGAAGCCTTGAGAAACTATGATGTCAGAAAAATTTTTCCTCCAGGATAAATTGGAAAGTGTTAAAAAGGTTTACTATCAAACTTTTTAAACCACGGAAGCACACGGATATTTCATGGATTGAACAATCTACTTCCCCCTTAAAAAAGAGCCTGTCCCGCAACTGCGGGAGGGCTAGGGGATTATTTTTGAGCATATTAAGTAAAATTAATATATATTTATAGTAAAACATTACTTATACAATCTACTAACCCCTTTTCTAATCACGCCGATAGGCGGATTCTCCTGTTGGCGAAGGGGTAATTTTACCTATCAAATCATATAATGGGAGGGAAGATTATGGAATCATCAGCAACGGGATTAAATTCGCTTCAGGTTGCTGCCAACAGGATGGTACGTGACATGAATTTTGTTGGCATATTTACTATCGTTTATGGGGTCCTTGCTAGTTTGACCATCGTCGGGATGATATTTGGGATTCCTTATATATTTATTGGTATTCGTTTACGTGAGGCTGCTGTCGAATTTACCAAATATACGGAAAGCCATAATGAAGAGAATTTGCTGAATGCATTTATCAGGCAGGGAAAGTCTTTTTTTATTTTAAAAGTCCTGGTAATTATCGGGTTGGCTATTCTGGCACTATATATTGTTGGTTTAGTGGCTTTTTTTATATTCAATCCTGAGATACTTTTTTAAAGGGATTATATGTATCAGCACTTTGATTATAGAGGTATAAGATGAGGCGATAAGATATTTCAGGACGAGCCTTTGGCTCGTCCTGAAATATCTTAAACCTTCACAAGTTGTTTCCCGATATTCTCCCCTTGGAACAAACCGATGAAAGCAGTTGGCAGCTTTTCAAACCCTTCAATAATATTCTCATCAGGAATGATTTTTTCTACTTTTTTTGGATCGATAACAGCATATTCCTGCCAGGGTAGTATACCAACCAGTAAATCCTCGGATTTGAATTTCTCTGATTTTGAATCGATAACCTCTGCAATCCCATCGCCGGTAATAACCGATTCTAACTCAAAGGGTGCAACATATAATTCAAAGTTATCTGGACTGACTTCACCTGATGGCCGGCTTTTTAAAATGAATTTATTAGTAGATTTTTGCACAGCAATTTATCCTTTTTTAGGTTTGTTAAAATGTAGAAGATTTGAAATTGAGATTCAAGGATTACTCGTGACTCGCAGCTCGTTACTCGGTTCTCGTTATAAGTAGGTCAATATTGCTATTATAATTCCAGATACGAGAGCCGAGTACCGAGAGCCTTTGTGCTCTTTGTGGTTAAAAAATTCAAATAAATCTAGCTTTACTTTTATTTTCTGATTTAATAGGTTGATAAAATATTTTTTTGGAGAAAAATGTGAAAACTAAATTAGAAATTGCCAGCAACTGGCTGCCAAGATATACCGGAACTTCAATCGATGATTTTGGCGACTATATACTCCTTACGAATTTCCATAACTACGTGGTTAGTTTTTCCGAACAATTTGGTTGTGATGTTAAAGGAGAAGGCCGGCCGATGCAGACAGCGACGAATACGCATGGATTATCAATCATCAACTTTGGCATGGGTTCGGCGAACGCAGCGACCATTATGGATCTGCTGGTTGCCCGTGAACCAAAAGGTGTTCTTTTCCTCGGAAAATGCGGCGGTTTAAAACAGTCGACGGAGATAGGCCACTTTTTACTTCCGATTGCTGCCATAAGAGGAGAAGGAACCAGCAATGACTACATGCCAAAGGAGGTTCCCGCCTTACCCTCCTTTAAACTCCATAAATTCGTTTCCAATAAACTGGTCGATTTTCAACTGGAATATCGAACCGGTGTGATCTACACGACAAATCGCCGCGTTTGGGAATGGGATGATCAGTTTAAACAGTACCTGGCAAAATTGTCAGCAATTGGTATTGATATGGAGACAGCAACTATCTTTATCGTTGGGCATGCCAATGAAATTTCAAGAGGGGCCCTGCTGTTGGTCTCCGATATGCCCCTGATCCCTGAAGGAATAAAAACAGAAGAACTGGATAAAAAGGTAACGGAAAAGTATCTCGATCTCCATTTAAAACTGGGTGTGGATGCCATGACGGAGATTGAGGAAAAGGGAGAACCGATCAGGCATTTCAGGTATTAATCGCAAGAAACGGGTGGTATTTCATCTTCAATTATGTAACTTTTATCCAACCGCAACGATCACGCCAGTGGGCGGATTCGCCTACCGGCGAACGCAACGCTTTCTAACCGCAAAGACGCAAAGAAAGCACCAACGTCACGAAGTTTTTTTTAAATTATTTAATAAGAATCTGTGTAAATCCGTCTGATCGGTGTGATCCGTGGTCTATTAAAATAAACAGTTGACGATAATAAAACTTTTTCTCTCTGAGAAATAAATAGAGACCAGATTAAATAATTTAGGATACTTAATATGCACCACAAATATAAACAGGAATCTTTAGACTTTGAACGGATTGAACAGGTCATACAGTACATTGAACAAAACTTCAGGCAGCAACCGGAACTGAAAAACATTGCCGAATATATTGGATTGAGTGAGTTTCATCTTCAACGCCTGTTTAAGCGGTGGGTAGGTATCAGTCCAAAACGATTTCTGCAGTATCTGACCAAAGAACATGCAAAAACACTTCTCCGGCAATCCGAGAATGTTCTTTCTGTCACCTATGATAGTGGTCTATCCGGACCTGGTCGGCTTCATGATCTCTTTATAAACTGTGAAGCGGTAACACCCGGTGAATACAAATTATTGGGTGAGGGTTTGCAAATTTACTATGGTATTCATCAAACCCCTTTTGGAAAATGTATGATCGCACAAACTGATCGGGGTGTTTGCGGATTGTTTTTTCTAAAAGGTGATGACGAACAATATTATGTTCAGCGTCTCCAGCATGACTGGCCTGCAGCCAATATTGAGGAGAATCCTCAGAAAACAATCTCATCTGTTGATAAAATTTTTAATATCGGTTCCTGGCAACAAGATAAACCAATATCCCTGATTGTTCAGGGAACCAATTTTCAAATCAAAGTTTGGGAGGCCTTATTAAAAATCCCAAGAGGGAATGTAGTCGCCTATGAAGAAATTGCCAAATTTATCGGTCAGCCCAAAGCGGTTAGAGCGGTGGGAAGCGCTGTCGCCCGTAATCCCGTCTCTTTTCTGATCCCCTGCCACCGGGTGATTAGAAAATATGGCGATTTTGGTAATTATCAGGGGGGAACGGCCCGGAAAAAGGCATTACTAGCCTGGGAATCAGCTCATGGCTAGGGTTTGGTAATTTGAGCTGTAGGGGCGGGTCTCTGTGCCCGCCCAATACCATATAGCACCCATCGTTTTGGCCGTGGAGCGTAGGGCGTTGTGCGTTGAGCGAAGACGTGGAGCGATATAAGGGCAGGTCTATGCATTTGCCCTTCGTATAAGTTATTTATCCAGTTTTATCGTCGAACATTTGAATGGTACATAAACCGGACACCTGTTTATCAATCCCGTGACCAGTGGAATCAGTCCAATCCATCCCCAGGGCGTTTGAGGCCCAATAAATACCAGTGATATCAAAATAAGGCCGGCAATAATCCGCAAGGTCTTATCGATTGTTCCCATATTTTTCTTCACAATCATCTCTCCTTTAAAATTATATTAGTGTTTAAAAATGAATCGATTATTTCCTGATTTATTCATAAATGTCTCGCGCAAAGGCTCAAAGAACTTTTATAATTTTTTTTCACCACGAAGGACACGAAGTTTTTATAACACCCGCTGCGTCGCCGCGAGAAATGAATAATCTTGGTTATTTACAATTAAGAGTTTTCTTTTATTAGTCGGTGTTCCTCCGTGTATCTCCGTGGTAAAAAAATCAAGTTAATGAATTTATAATTTGTTCTATTAATTTATGTGTTTCATATGCATTCTGTAAATTTGAGATTGAATTTTTTTCCTGGCCGATGACCCATTGACAAAAATGTTTCAGTTCAGGTAAAAAGCCTGCCTGTTGCAGAGATGAATTTTCCATATCTCCGGAGACATAATTCGGATGCCAGTTTTCGGTAACAATCCTTTTTTTGGATACCTTTTCCAGAGGTATGGAAAGGATTGATTTGGAATTTTCCTTACTGCTAAAATCCACCAGATTGTTTACAATGATATTTTCCTTCTCAAAGTTCATGAGAACTCTCTCATGACAATTACTCCAGTCAAAATTAGATGATAGATGCAAATTACCAATGACATTTTTTGGAGCGCTGAAAGTAATATTAAGATTAATCTGGCCGGTTTTGATTTCATTTTTTAAAACAGTTTCAATTTGAGCACCAGGAGTAAAATATTTAATCAGATCAATAAAATGTATCCCTACTTCTAATAAGAATTTTTCAATTCCTTCATTAAAAGCGCCCACCCCGAATTCTAAGTGCAGAGAATGAAGTTCACCATAAGTTTTATCCCTTATTGCATTTTTAATTATCCTGTAGTTAGGAGCGAATCGTTTCTGGAAACCAACCATAACCTGATTTTTTGAATCCAATTTTATCAGGTCATTGATATCATTTAATGAGTCTGCTACCGGTTTTTCGACAAAAATGGGTATGTTTTTAGTCAAGGCACTGGTAATCATTTGAGGATGTTTTTCTACATTTACCGAACCGACAATCAGATCAGGTTGTTGTTCCTCGATCATATCATCAAAGTTTTCGTAAAAAGATTGAGCACCGTATTTTTTACCATAAAATTCAGCATTTTCCTTGTGTGCGGAGCAAACACTAATCAATTCTACCGGTAAAAAGGGTAAATTGGGTAATAAATTTGCCAGACAATGTCTACCTATACCGATGATTCCCAGTCTTAAAGATTTTTTTTTTCCGGTAATTACTTCCCGCAAGCCCCCATTTTCATATTGGCTTAATTTTTTTTTGCCATATTGCATGAGTTCGTCCATTTTTCAACACTCCTAAAAAAAATCGAATGATTATTCTTCTTACTGACCCTCCCCTTTAATCCCCCTCCCTAATCTGATTAGGGAGGGGGAAAGAGGGGGTGGGTTATTAATCCGGGAAAAGACTATCTTGAATTGTTATGAGCTTTCATATATTGGTTATACGAAACTTTGGCATCTCCGGTCCACTGGTAATAGCCAAACATTTTACTGATTATGGATTTTGGGAAGAACGATTCGAAGCTGCGGTAAATAGCCACATCATATTTTCTGTGGAAATTTATCCAGCATTTGTTACAATTATACTGATGTTCATGGTGCAGTTCTTGTGTTTCGGTGGAATTGAATATTTCATCTAAAGATTTTTCATATACATTTCCCAGCATTAGATCCAGGTTCTGGCAGATCGGGACGTCACCGTTGGGAAGTACTACCAGGCTATCTAAAATGCTATAACAGGGCATCTTAAGATTACCGCTTTGCCATTCATTGTAGAGAACTAAAAAGTCGTAATTTTCTTGAAAATCCTTTACGATCTCCGGAATAACATATCCATTTTGCCATGTGTGAGCGACTTCTGCCGTATCAAAAAAGGCAATATTGCTATAGATTCCAACCCGTAAATCGACATTATGCTCTTTGCATACTTCAGCGACGTGCTGAAGATCTTCCACATCACGATTAAAAGGTGTGATGGTGAACATCACGGAGATCGGTAAGTCGTTTTTGAGTTCTTTTATAACAGACAAAACACGGTTATATCCGTCCTTACCACGCATATATTTATAGGTTTCCTCTCTACCATCTAATGAAACGTAAAGACGTTTCGGTGAGTATTTTTGCGATGCTTCGATGGTTTTCTCAGGTTTAAGACAATTTGATAATAAATCATACCTGGGATGGTTTATCTGCAACCATTCCATGATCTCATTGGCCTCAGGGTGAAGTAAAAATTCGCCTCCTTCAAGACCTACAGTTGTATTTTTCGTTACACAGTCCGAGTGCATGATCTCAATTATTTTGTCTTTTGACATGAATTTAACCGGCCGTTTTTTCCATACATAACAGTGCTTACACGTGGAATCGCATAGATCGGTTGCATAAATCATCAGGGTTGCTAAACGTTTCCTGGATTTAAAACTATTATTTCGCAGGAAAAGAAGGCCTCTATTTATATATTCGAGTGGTATATACATTTTTCTCTTTTTAAGTAGATATACGTATTATGCGTATGAAATATTTCAGAAATTTATAATTAGTCTCAAAAAAATAAAAATGGGTCGATGTTATCACAACACCGACCCATGGACGCACATGTGAGAAAAATTTATGCTTGTGCCTGAGGATAAACACTAACTTTTTTTCGTGTTTTATCCTTTCTTTCAAATTTCACGATACCATCAATCTTGGCAAAAATCGTGTCGTCTCTCCCAACACCCACATTATTACCAGGATGAATTCTTGTGCCCCGTTGACGGATGATAATAGATCCGGCACTGACCGGTTGACCGCCAAAAGCTTTGACGCCCAATCGTTTGGATTCGCTCTCACGACCGTTGCGTGAACTCCCAACACCTTTTTTATGTGCCATCTATTCCTCCTTTGCTTCTTTTTTAGCCGCCGGTTTTTTAGTCGCTGCTGTCGATTCTGTTTTTTTGGAGGCTGTCTTCGGTGCAGTTTTCGCTGTTTTCGCTACGGGTTTTTTACTTTTCGCCGCGGTTGTTTTTGTCCCGGCAGTTTTTGGTTTTGCTGCCACAGTCGTCGTTTTCTTAACAGCTGCTTTTTTGGTTATTTTAACTTCTTTTTTAGCCGCTGGCGCCGATGCTTTTGCTGCTGGTACCGGCATTTTAACCGTAGGTGCGCCAATGGTATTAATTTCAATTACCGAGTAACCCTGACGGTGTCCTTGTTTTTTCTGATATCCTTTGCGTCTTTTTTTCTTGAAAACAATGACTTTTTTATCACGGCCATGTTCAATAACAGTAGCGGCCACCTGGGTATTTTTTACCAATGGATTTCCAATGGTTGTATTACCCTTATCATCCTCAACCAGTAACACGCGGTCAAATCCTATTTTCTTTCCCGGTTCAGATTCCTGTTGTGGAACCCTCAGTCGCATGTCCTTCTGGACACGAAATTGTTTTCCGGATATTTCAACAATCGCATACATCCAACTAATCTCCTAAAAAATTCAAAAAAGTCTCATAATTTATGATCATATAATCAAGGAGTCAAGGCTCAATTTAATGTTATTGCTGTTTTATTGTTCCTGTCATATACTTTAAATTCCCGGGGACCGAGATTATCGTCTTTAACAAATTTAATTTTTACCCAGTATTTCCACATTAGTTGTAATCTTTTCGAGAATTTACCGGACATAACATAAGAATATATTTCCGGTGCTACCCGAACCGTAATCCTTCTATCTCCTTTACCTGCCCGGTAGGTCTGGATCCAGCGTTCAAGTTGAGAAACCTCGGTGCTTGGTGTTGGGATGAGTCCCAATCCATTGCATTGTGGACATTCCTCATGGAGCGAATGGATAACACTGGGTCTGACCCGCTGACGGGTCATCTCAATCAGACCAAACCGGCTCAACTCTTCAATTTTTGTAATTGAGCGGTCTTTACGAAATTCTTTCCTTATTTCTGAAAAGACTTTCATCTTATTTTCATTTCCCAGCATATCGATAAAATCGATGACAATCAGCCCTCCCAGATCGCGCAGTCGTGCCTGCCTGGCAACTTCCCGTGCCGCAGCCAGATTGATCTTTAGGGAATTACTTTCATGGTCTTTTTTACCAATAAACTTGCCGCTGTTTACATCTATAGAGACAAGGGCTTCTGTCTGTTCAATAACAATATACCCACCACCTTTTATCCAGACTTTTGATTCGAGACTACGGTTTATTTCATCCTCGATATTATGATGTTCAAAGATGGGCATCTTATTTTTATGGTATTCAATCTTGTGTTTTAACTGGGGAGCCACTTCCCTCACATACTGTGTTATTTCTCGCATCAGTTTTCTCGAATCCACGACAACACGGGTTACATCGGATGTAAACAGATCCCGGATGATTGACGAAGCCATTCCCATATCTTTATATACAAGAGAAGGTGCAGCAGCTTTTTGTATCTTGCCGTGAATCTTCTCCCACATCTTGATCAAACTTTTTATATCATTGTTTATCACTTTGTCAGATTTACCCTCTGCTTGCGTCCGCACAATTAGTCCGAAATTTGGCGGTAATATTTGACGGGCGATACTCTTAAGACGTTTTTTTTCTTTGAAGTTACTTATCTTGCGCGATACTCCGATATAAGTCTCATTGGGAATCAAGACGCAAAAGCGGCCCGGTATGGAAATCTGTGATGTAACGCGAGAACCTTTTGTCCCGATCGGTTCTTTCATGATTTGCACAACAATTTCATTGTTCTTTTTTAAATTCTTAGCAGCATTAAAAAATGTATTTCTATTCTGATTGACTTTTTTGCTATTATTGGAAATACTTTCTGCTTCTTCGTCCGGATCGATCAAAAACTGCCCGGTGGATTCGGATACATCGGAGAAATGAAGAAATGCATTTTGTTCTAATCCGATTGTTATAAAGGCTGCCTGCATCCCGGGGAGTACCCGGCTAACTTTCCCTTTATAAATATCACCCACCATACGTTGTGTTTCCGGTCTTTCCACAAACAATTCCATCAGCCGCCCGTCTTCAGTGATCGCGATACGGGTCTCTTCATTGTTTGAATTGATAATAATCTCTTTGTTCATATGTAAATACCTCTTCCTGATTTTTGGGGATGTTAAAGAAGAGAAGTGTGTTAACGGACTTCCATTGGAGTTATGCTGGAACCGTTTTTTGTGATAAGCTGACGTTTTCTGTGAACAGGGAAGGATTTTGAATCTTTGCGATGATCAGTGAATAATTGAGAAATGATCTCATCAATTCTTGCTGTACGACCCTCGATAGTTGTTGTATGTACGGTAAGAATCCGATATTTCTGCTCAATAGTCTTAATAAAAGGCCGGATATCTATTGTTTTTATTTTACCCTTGACCTTTCGGCTGACAGGAATCTCCGAATCGTTCAGAAATTGATTAATTGTCGATTCGGATAATTTTTGATCAGCCATATTAATCTGATATTCCATCGCGTTGATACTTGCCATGAGTGAAGGGATCGATGACTTTACAGGAATGATGTCTAAAATTTCAATACCATCGGGCAGATTATTGTTCAGATTTTCTTTTATATGTGTAGCCGATTTCTCAAATACTTGTATATCGACATATTCTGCCTCACTGGTATATCCCAATCGTAAAGGCGGACTAAAAGATAACTTTGGCCTTGGATTAAAACCCTGACTATGCGCAACCTCAATTTTTGCCCGGCGGCAAGCCCGCTCAAACGCACGCACTATGTCGAAATGACCCAGGTATTTGCTATAGCCATTTTTTGTAAATTGAATTCGATAGTGATAAATCGTGCGCTGTTGATGGCCAGTAATGAAAGATTTGGACGAATCATCAGCCGGTTTAGTTTTTTCACCGTCGGGAAATGACAGTTTTTCAGATTTATCTTCTGTTTTTAAATAGCATTGTGTTAATTCGCCAAATCCATTCTTCCGCTGGATTCCGCATCCAAAACAGGGACCATCTTTACAATCGACTGTCTGCACTTCCCGGTAGGCATTATGCCTTTCCTTCCTCAAAAAACTTTTTGTTACGCCCTTATCGATGTGATCCCAGGGTAAGTCAGCATCTTCAGGAATTTCTTCCAGATACTGATTTAATTCTAGCCCGGATTCGATAAAAGCGTTTATCCATTCCTGATAGCGAAAATGTTCGTTCCATCCCTCAAATCGGGCGCCTTTTTTCCAGGTGGTATAAATGACATCAGCCAGACGGCGATCGCCACGACCTAGTACGCACTCGATCTGAGAGACTTCCGGATCACGCCAACTCAGTTTTACCTGTTTGTATTTTTTAAGTCTTTGCTTTAACAGGTAAATTTTTTCTAAGAACTCTTCTTTTGTGTCTTGTTTTTCCCATTGAAAAGGGGTATGTGATTTCGGTGAATGGGGTGACACCGATACGTTGAGCTGTATCTTCCCGAATTTTCTGGTTTCTACGATAACCCTTTCAATGAGATTCGCAATTGCTTCGACATCCTCCTTTGTTTCTGTCGGTAAGCCGATCATAAAATAAAATTTTAGTGTTTTCCAGCCATTCTCTAAGGCAATATATGTTGCTTTTAACAGATCATCATCTGTTATATTTTTATTGATGACCTTGCGTAAGTGATCACTACCTGCTTCCGGTGCAAAGGTAAATCCCGATTTTCGAACCGTCTTTGCAAATTCAGCAATTTCCTCATTAAAACTGTCCAGACGCATCGAAGGGAATGAGAAATTAATCTTTTCACCGGCCAACGCTTCACGCTCTTTTTTCATCAAAGAGTTTAGGGCAGAATAATCGGATATGGAGAGCGAGAGAAATGAGATTTCTTCATATCCGGTCTGCTTCAAAACTTCAGTTGTATAAGTAACGATCTCATCTGCATTTCGTTCCCGGGTTGGACGATATATCATCCCTGCATTGCAAAAACGACATCCTTCTGTACAACCGCGCATCACTTCAACCGCCAACCGGTCATGAGTGACTTCAATAAGCGGCACAAGCGGTCTGGGAGGATAAGCGTCATTGATTAATTCAGGGACAATCTGAGTCTTGATCTTTACCGGGTAGTGTGAATCGCAAGGTGTTAATCCTTTAAAATATCCTTTCTCATTGTATGTATCCTGATAAAACGATGGGATATACATACCCCGAAGTTTTGATAATCGTTCTAATGTTACCTGACGCGATTCTCCACTTTTTTTGGTCTCGATAACGGTCTTACAAAGATCAGCTACACCGGATTCTGCATCTCCGATATAAAATGTGTCGAAAAAGGGGGCCAGAGGTTCGGGATTGCAGGAACAGGGACCGCCGCCAAGAATGATCGGATCGTTTTCTGTACGGTCCTTTGCCAGCAGTGGGATTCCGGCTAGATCCAGCATATTCAGAATATTAGTATAGGTTAGTTCGTATTGAAGAGTAAAACCAATGATATCGAATTCACCTATCGGCGTAAAAGATTCCAATGAAAAAAGCGGGATATTGTGCTGACGCAACTTTTCTTCTGCATCAATCCAGGGCGCAAAGACACGCTCAGCCCAGACATTATCCATACGATTGAGCTGATGATAGAGGATATTGATTGCCTGGGATGACATGGCAATTTCGTATACTTCCGGAAAAGCGATGGCAAAACGCAGGTTGACCTTAGATAAGGGTTTATGAATTACATTTTGTTCATTACCCAGATATCTGGCTGGTTTGTCAACATAGGGTAAAAGTTTATGTTCTAATAAATTAGTTATATCTATATTTTTCACAAATTTTTCGGGTATATAAGTATTTCTATTATCGTCATTACGAGTCCCGATTTATCGGGACCTGGTAATCTTAAAACAATCAAAGTTAAATTTAATCAAAAGCTTAGCGGTACGCAACCACCGACCAGTATCCTATTCCAAGTTCCGAGTCACGCCAGTGGGCGGATCAGCCTGCCGGCTGATTCCAAATTCCCTTATACCCCTATACCTTTATACCTTTACACCCTTTACTCTTATTACCCTAAATTCTATATTAAAAGTTGTTCACAACCCTGATTTGTTTTATATTAAGCAACTATTAACTGATCTGAAAAATAGAATAAATTTTTGCGCCTTTGCAAGAGAAAAAACTATAAAAAACCAATGAAAATTCTCTCAATGCAATTAAACAGCCCGGATGTCGATTATTGTACGCAGGTACTCTCAAAAGTATCACGTACCTTTGCACCGACAATCCGCATGTTACCGAAAAGACTTTATCTACCGGTAACCGTGGCTTATTTGCTCTGCCGGATTGCTGATACTGTTGAAGATGAAGCCAGTCTTTCCAAGCAGGGCAAAGAAAAATTGTTATTGACCTATGCTGATATTTTTAAACAGGAAGAGATAGAAAACAAAGCAAAATTCCTCGATGCTGTAGCTTCCATCCCCGATCACAATACGGATGTCTCTCTGATAAAAAATTTAAACCGTGTGTTCTCCGTCTATAAAACCTTTCACCCTGAGGTTCAAAAGATGATCGCAACCTGGGTGGTGGAGATGACAATGGGAATGAAAAAATATTCTCAGTCGTCGGCAAGAAGGAAAAAACAATTTCTACGCTCGATGAAGGAACTGGATGAATATATGTATTATGTGGCCGGAACAGTGGGTCATATGTTAACTTCATTATTTACATTTTTTTCAAAAAAAATCACCCCGACTATGCATCGAAAATTGGAGTTTTTCTCGGAATCATTCGGAAAAGGATTGCAGATGGTCAATATTATCCGGGATATGGCCGGCGACTTGAAGAGAGGCCAGTCCTATATCCCTGATGAGATATTGCAGAAATACAAACTTACTCGTAAGTCCATCTTTGAAGTGCAAAATAGTAAAAATGCAGAGCTTTTGTTTGATGAACTGATCCAGACCGCTGTTAACCACCTTGATAAAGCGCTGGCCTACGTAGTGATTATCCCCAAAGAGGAAACCCGTATCAGACTTTTTTGTTTATTACCTATATTCTGGGCGATGCAGACACTCAGTGTGATACAGGAAAATTCACTTAATCTTTTAACAGCGGAAAAAATTAAAATCTCCCGCAAAATGATTCGTACAGAATTTTACAAATCACTTATTTTAACTTTTTCCAATCGTCTCACCGTCAGGCATTATAATAAAATCCGGAAAAATATTTCTGTTCAGCCCCTCGCTGCGGTTATTTAATTTAATCCATATGTTCGAATGGAACGCGGATGACGCGGATTGTTATCGTAATTTATTTAAATCGTTCCAAAGTACAACTTGGGAACGATTATAAACGATATAATCCGCGGAGATCCGCGTCATCTGTGTCATCCGCGTTCAATTACTGAGCCTAATGAAAGAATATTAGGATTTAACTATAGATGAATATACTTTTTCTAAATAGCATCCATGAAGAAATATGGGGTGGTGGCGAGAAATGGATGACAACAACCGCGGAAGGTCTGCGTGATAAGAATCATACTATCTGGCTTGGTGGTCGAAAGGGCTCAATATTTTTAGCGAAGGCCTCGAATCTCGGCTTTTCCACATTTCCCATCAAATTTGGAAGCGACTTCAGTATCCCGGCGATCCTGAAACTGGCAAAATTTTTCTCCGGGAAAAAAATTGATTTTGTTCTGGTTAATTTCACCAAAGAAGCAAAATTAGCCGGATTGGCAGCAAAAATATCCAGCAATCCGCTGGTTGTACCGATGCATGGTCTGCCTATTCTGACTGACAAATGGATGGATAGAATTATTTTTACGAATCTGATCGAAGGGATTATCGTAAATACTTCTGCTTTTAAAAATCAATATGTCACCTATGATTGGGTAGATGATGATTATGTCCGGGTAATTCATAATGGTCTTGAAGTTAATATCCCTGTAAACTTTGTTAAACAGCAAACACAGAAACAGTTCAGTCTTCCCCGGACCTATCCGGTCATTGGTATATTTGGAAGATTGACAAAACAAAAGCAACACCATTTATTTCTCGAGGCAACCAGGAAAATATTGGATAAACTGCCCGACGCGGCATTTCTGATTGTCGGCGAAGGACCTGAAAGAGAACAAATTGAAAAATACAGCAAAAAATTGGGAATTGATGAGCATGTACATCTGCTCGGAATGCAAAAAGAAGTATATAAACTCTATCATTATTGTGATCTTGTTTTACTCACATCAGCCTATGAAGGAATCCCAAACGTGCTCATCGAATCAATGCTGATGGAAACGCCATTGGTAGCATTTGATGTTGGCGGAGTGGTAGACGCTATACCGAACAGGGATCTGGGGATTGTGGTACCTCAGGGTGATACACAAAAAATGGCTGAGGAGGCGGTTTTTTTACTGGACGATGAAAATAGATTAAAGGCCACAGGTCAAAAGGCAAGATTATCTGTACAGGAAAAATTTCCCATGCAAAAAATGGTTGATGAAACGGATGAATATATTAAAGAACTTGTTCATAAGCGAAGTACTAAATAAACATTTACATTTAAACCTAAATAAGACAATGTCCATATCTTAAATATTCATCCACTCTTGAGATGCCTACGGCGTGCTACTTTTTCCTTGATGAAAAAGTAACCAAAAAATCAAGGCCAACAGAAATTTGTCTGGTTAGACTCCGAAATTCCGGAAAAACAAAAACTCGCCCCGCTGTCGCGTGGCTCAAACAGCTTGTTTTTCTGATCGGAATTTCTTCGTCAAACCTTTTCGACAAATTTCTGAATGCCGTTTTAAAAAATCATATTTTACGTCGCGGCCGTTACGTCGCTGCTGCGAGAAATGGATTACCCCAATAGCACGAATAAAATTAATAATTGAAAATTAATGTGAAAATAGCCAACTTATAACTATGGTTGATAAATCTACAAACAAAAACATAAATTTATATCTTCGAATTATAGCCTATCTTAAACCTTATTACAAACACATCATTGGTGTTTTGATTTGTAATCTTGGATTTGTTATTTCCAGTATGCTTACGGTTTGGATGGTCGCGCCGGTCATCTCCGTCATATTCCAGAATTTTGATCAGGAACAGGTGCAGCAAATACCGGAGACCGCCCCGGCAGAAGGAGTCGATGTCAGTTTTTTTAACTTAAACGAGTGGTTAAAAGAAAATATTCAGGGCATGATTCCCCTGGGTGATCCTGTTGAGACTCTGAAATGGTTGTGCATTTTTGTTGTGCTGATATTTGTTGTTAAAAATATATTCAATTTTGCAGAGCATTTTTGGATAACCTATGTGGAACAAAGGGTGGTCAAGGATCTTCGGGAACAACTTTATGAAAGTATTATTTACCAGTCTATGTCTTTTTTTCATAAGCATAAAACCGGTGATTTAATTTCAAATATTACCAATGACATCAATGCGGTAAACCTTGCTTTTAACAGAAGTTTTACTAAAATCATCCGGGATCCGGTGTTGATTTTGATATATCTGGCTATTCTTACGAGTATCAGCTGGAAACTAACCTTAATAGCTGCATTGGTCCTGCCAATTACATCCGGTTTCATACGTAAGATCGGAAATAGTCTAAAGCGTAAAAGTCATCGCGTCCAGGAGCGTATTGCTGAAATCACGACAGTATTACAGGAAACAATTTCCGGGATAAAAGTTGTCAAGGCTTTCGCGATGGAAAAGTATGAAAATAAAAAGTTTGGCAGTTTTGTCAGTGATCATTTTCGGGCCATCGTCAGACAGGTTAGATTGCAGCGGCTGGCCGGTCCTCTCTCCGAGACTCTGGGAGTCTTTGTAATGGCATGTGTGATCTGGTATGGCGGAAATATGGTCCTTCAGGGACAATCCCTGAGTTCAGAGGATTTCATTCGATTTTTAATCATTCTTTTTTCAGTTCTGGATCCGATAAAAAGTTTGAGCGATCTTAATAATAATGTTCAAATTGCCCTGGCCTCCGGAAAACGAATTTTCGACGTGATGGACGAGCATGATCCTATTATTGAAAAGCCAAATGCCACTGTAAAACAATCTTTTGAAAGTTTAATTTCATATAAAGATGTATTATTCAGATACACTGTTGATAGTAACCTGGTCTTAAACAATATTTCACTGGATGTACAAAAAAATCAAAAAATTGCTTTCGTTGGAAGCAGTGGTGGCGGAAAAACAACACTGGTAAATTTATTACCCCGGTTCTATGATGTCAGTAGCGGATCGATTCGTATTGATGGTATCGACGTACGAGATATGGCTGTTACCAGCCTTCGCAACCTGATGGGTATCGTCACACAAGAGGTAATCCTTTTTAACGATACAGTAGCAAATAATATTGCTTATGGACTTGATAAATACTCGGTGGAAGAAATAGAGAATGCGGCAAAATTAGCCAATGCTTACGATTTTATTATGGAATTGCCGGATGCGTTTCAAACATTGATTGGAGAGAGGGGAATGCTGGTATCAGGCGGTCAGCGACAACGCATTTCCATTGCAAGAGCGATATTAAAAAATCCGCCGATTCTGATTTTTGACGAAGCTACCTCCTCTCTCGATTCCGAATCAGAGTCTTTAATCCAGCAAGCAATAGAGAACTTAATGAAAGACCGGACTGTTTTTGTGATTGCCCACCGCCTTTCTTCTGTAATAAACTCTGATATAATTATCGTAATGGAGGATGGACAACTTATTGATAAGGGATCAAATGACGAACTGCTGGAACGGTCAGAACGATATCGACAGCTATACGATCTTCAATTTGCTCCATGATACTTTACCTACTAAAAATAGACCACGGATGACACGGATTACACGGATCTCCGCGGATATATTTATTAATTTTATTTATTATCGTTTATCGTTCCCAAGTTGCACTTGGGAACGATTGTGAAACCGCGAAGATCCGCGTCATCTGCGTCATCCGCGTTCAATTAAATAACTCAGTTTGCACGCTATGAAATTCTTAACTGGATCTCTGAATTCAAATTTATCCTGACCATTGAAATATTTAGGAAATCTGACATAATTTTTATATCTTTTAGAGGCTTTTAGTAGAGGCGCTATCAACATACAAATCATATCTTCATAACCATAACTGAAATTAAATATTATTGAATGCTATCGATATGGGGATAAAAACCTTAGTGTCCAATCATACAAATAACTTCGGGTTAGTACATCATCAAAACGATGAGCCGGGCGGTTGGATCCCTTAGTGAAGAGATTGCCGCTGAGATAAAAAAAGTCGCTAAGTAGATGAGACTACGAATTTGTCCACGAATTTCACGAATTAGTACACGAATTACACGAATTGATCCATGAATTTATAATAGGTTTTCGTGAAAATTCGTGCTAATTAGTGTGATTCGTGGATTATTCGTTTGCCACCCTTGAAAATTATCTGCTTGGTCAGGAGGGAAGTCAGGATATTCGCTATAGAAGTTTAAAACTCGTATTTGGTCTTTCTTCCGGGTTTTTATTTATGGGGAAGGAATAAAATATTCTGTGTAATCTGTGTAATCCGTGGTAAATTATTTATACTCATTAGAAACAGCATTATTGTAGTGTGGGAAAGGTACAAGATGTTAAAAAAGCTAATTATTATGATTATTATTCTACTATCTGTTCAGGTTTACGCTCAGAATAAACCGATACAGATAGCACTATTTGCACCGGTACAAATATTTTCAGAAGAAGTTGCGATTACCGGTGTCCGTTGGAATATACTTTACGGTAAAAATAGCAGCGTTACCGGTCTTGATTTTGGTCTTGTTAACCGTACTACAGAAAAAAAATCAGTCGGTGTACAGTTTGGGATTATGGGCTTCGCTGACAGAGGATGGACAGGTTGGCAAAATAATTTTGTTAATGTTACCCGAAATGAATTTAAAGGTTTACAGTTTGGATTTCTAAACTATGCTGAGGATGCCAATGGTGTAATGATTGGTATTATTAACTATGCACGAAGGTTGTACGGTTTACAAATCGGCCTTTTTAACCTGATTGAACAGGGGGGTGTAGCGCCGGTTCTGCCTATTGTGAATTGGGCGTTCTAGGTACTCGGTACTCGTGTCTCGGTACTCGTCTCTTGTCAATTGGGCACGGCACGCCGTGCCCCTACATCTTATAAATTATGATGGGTACCATCACAGAATGGTTTATTGCCTGATTGTTTGCAGCCGCACCAGGCTACTTTTTTATTTTCTTCAATTTCCACAATCATCGGTTTGATATCGGTTACTTTATGTGAACCATCGCAATAAGGCTCGTTACCTGACAATCCACAGGCACACCAGGCGTATTTTTTAGGTTCTACTTCTTCAACATAGGGCTCTTTCCGGGCGATTTTCGGTTCAGACATATTATCTCCTTCTCTATTTAAAAACAAAATACAAAAAAAATTGGTATGATGGTATAATGTATAGGGTATAAGGTATTAGTGTATAAGTATAAGGAAATAAGAAATGAGGGAAATAGGGGTATAAGGATTTGAAATTGTGTGTAGAGCGAAGGGAAAAGAGTGCAGAATGAATAGTGTAAAATTGTAAATAAAAATCCCGAAGGGATGGCCTTAGACTAGCCTGGCACGGCAGTGCCGGGTTAAAGCGAATCAAATACATTAAAGTCCCATAGGGATGACCTAAGTTAAGTGAGAAGCGTGATAGGTGAAACGACGAGAGACGAGAAACTAATTCCCAGTTCCGAATTCCCAATGCCTTATATCCATTGATTTTAATTTTGACTAAATTAAAAGATGTCCAAAAAATTGAAAAACCTTGAATTAGATGAGTACCTCAAATCTCTTTTAGGTGAACAATATACTACTTTTCTGTCCGCTCAGCCGGAACCAACAGCCATACGGACCAACACACTCAAAGCTTCAAACCAACAAATCTGTGAATTGCTGAATAATTATCGCTATGAATATGAAAAGATTTCTTTTAATCCGGATGGGTTTATTCTAAAATCAGACCAGTTACCGTTAAGTCACTCCCTGGCCTTTTTTGAGGGTCTCTTTCAGTATCAGGGTGTTTCCTCACAACTTCCGGCACTTGTATTGGATGTTAAGCCAGGGGATCGGGTCCTGGATATGACAGCAGCCCCCGGATCAAAATCTACCCAACTGGCGGCAATGCTGGAAAATAAGGGTGAACTGGTTTTAAACGACAGCTCTTACCATCGCCTGCCGGCCTTGCAGGCAAATATGCAACGAAGTGGCGCGATAAATCATTATATCCTCAAACACAGAGGTGAAAATCTGAGTCGGCTATATCCGGAGTATTTTGATAAGATATTATTAGATGCACCATGTACAGCACTCGGTACATATTTTTCAACGTCAGAGAAATACAGCTGGTGGTCCGGTAAGAAATTGGAAAAACTCTCAAAGCTCCAGTATCAATTGCTGGTTTCTGCCATTAAATGTCTCAGGATAGGCGGTGAAATGGTCTATTCGACCTGTTCTGTTTCCCCGGAAGAAAATGAATTATTGATCGAGAAAATTATTAGAAAGTATCCTGTAAAGGTAGAAAATATTTCAGCGGATATTCAATCGAAATTTGATAGCGGTTTGACTTCATACAACAATTCTCCCATATCAAATGAATTGGAAAAATCCCTCCGCATCTGGCCCCATGTTCATTCATTTGAGGGGTTTTTTATCATCAAACTTAAAAAAACAGCCAGGATTGTATCGGAGAAAGAATCTATACCTGCTGATACCATGATCACTAATTCTGCCGATTATCCAGAAATTAATAATGTATTGAAGAATCTGAGTGACTCCTGGGGTATCAATGCTGAAATCTGGAATAATTACCGGTATATTTTGACAAAAACCCGATTATGGATGTTGAGCCCAATTATTATGAGGGTTCCCTCAGAGAATTTTGTATCCGGTGGGCTTCTGCTCGGAGAAAAAAGACTCCATGGCTGGAAACTGGTCAATGGCAGTGCACAATATCTTTCAAAAAATATTACGAATCGGCGAATTACACTTTCCGATCAGGAACTAAAAACTCTTTTCCGGGAAAGCAAAATAAAATATAAAAATTTACCAGAAGATTATTATGTTTTAGACTATAAAGGACGTGTAATCGGTTCTGTTTATCATGAAAAGGGTGTGCTACGGATGAGGTTGCCTCATTTGTTTACGAGGATTACTGTCTAATATTATTAAACCACCGAGATTAATATTGAAACCACGGAATACCACGGACTAAGACACGGAATGATGTTTACTATTTTTAAGTCGATATATATTTAATTTGAGGTAAAGAGTTCGGTGTTTTTCCGTGTCCTTCCGTGGTTACAAAAAAATTCACCCCCTGGCCCCTCTCCTGGGAGGAGAAGAGGGGAACCGGGTTTTCAATATTTATAAAATTAGTCGGAACACTCTTTATTTTTTTAAGAGAACTAATTGCGATTTGAGGTAAAATTTCTTACTTTTTGTAAGAAATATTAAAGTAAGGTAAATAGTATGGTATCGACATTGACAAGTAAAGGTCAACTGACTATCCCAAAATCGATAAGGAAAAGATTTAAATTACACAGAGGGGATAAAATCGAATTCATTATCGATAGAGAGGGCGCGATTCGATTGGTACCTGTAAAATCATCTGTAAAAGAACTCAAAGGGATGGTACCTCCATCGAATAAAAAAGTCAGCCTGGAAGATATGCAAAATGCCATTGAATGTGAAGGTAAGAAAATATGATTGGAGTGGATACAAATGTATTGGTGAGGTATATCGTTCAGGATGATATTAAACAATCAAAAGATGCTACACGCTTTATTGAAAAGCGCATTTCCTCATCAAATCCTGGGTTTATAAATCAAATTGTTTTGTGTGAATTCGTTTGGGTTTTAAAGAGAGCCTACGGTTACGAGAAAACAATAATTTTCAAGGTATTGGAAAAAATATTGCAAACCAAAGAATTTGTGGTTGACAATGCTGATATCGTATGGATAGCTCTAAGAGAATATCAAAAAGGAGAGGCAGATTTTTCTGATTATCTTATTGTCAGTTACAATCGGTATTCTGATTGTACCCATACAGCAACTTTTGACCAAATAGCTTTGAAAGAAAAATTCTTTAGAATATTATCATATAAATAATTCTTCTTTTTCCGTTAACCTGGTGGTATTTCATCTTGGACGAATAAAAAGAAAAACCAATTCCCAATTCCGAGTTCCTAGTTAATTATATTAAAACTCCAGGTATGCTCTTATATATGATAATAAAGAAAGGATCAGTTCATGCCCCCAATCTATCTTGACTATAATGCAACAACACCGGTATTACCGGAAGTTGCCGATGCGATGCGTCCCTTTCTCACTGATTTCTTCGGCAATCCCTCCAGTACCCACTGGTTTGGTTTACAGACAAAAAAAGCGATAGAACAGGCCCGGCAACAGGTGGCCTCTCTATTGGATTGTCAGGCGGATGAAATCATTTTCACCAGCGGGGGTAGCGAGTCGAATAATTATGCGATTAAGGGGATTGCTTTTGCAAAAAAAGAAGAAGGAAATCATATCATCACCTCTCAGATTGAACATCCGGCTGTGGTAGAAGTTTGTGAGTATCTAAAAAAATGGGGATTTGAGATCAGTTATATTCCTGTATCGGGTCAGGGTGTTATCGATCTCTCTGCATTAGAGGGGGCAATAAAATCCACCACAATCTTGATTACGGTGATGCATGCTAATAATGAAGTGGGCACAATTCAGCCAATCTCTATGATTGCTGAAATTGCACAAAAAAATGAGATTGTATTCCATTCAGATGGTGCGCAGTCTGTAGGAAAAATCCCAACCTCTGTAAAAGAACTCGGGGTAGATTTATTTTCTTTAGCCGGTCATAAATTATATGCGCCAAAAGGAATAGGAGCATTATATATCAAACAAGGGATTGAACTGGAAAAGCAAATTCATGGTGCTAATCATGAAAGAAATTTACGTGCCGGCACAGAAAACATCCTGGAGGTTGCCGGACTGGGTAAGGCCTGTGAGATCGTGAAACGTGATCTTGTAAAGAACATGGGTCATATGAAAAGGATGCGGGATCGTCT
>JAGLYF010000270.1 GCA_023132435.1 Calditrichia bacterium
GTTTAATATACAAATTATTTGGATATATAATACGGGTATTCATCCGTATTTCATGGGAAGATGACCAATTGATATTAAAGGTGAAATTAGGTAAATTTTAACTATAAATTTTAACTATAAATTTTTACAGCCACCGTAGCTCAGTTCGGTAGAGCAGTTCACTCGTAATGATCAGGTCAGCGGTTCGACTCCGCTCGGTGGCTCTTCTTATGCTGGCGGATTCGACTCCGCTCGGTGGCTCTTTTTCTTTGCGTTTTTGCGGTTAAGTTATCTATCCATCCATTTTTCTTAAAAATAATCATCAAAAATGATAACTTTAAAATTTATTTCTCTTGCACTTCGTTTGCGCTAATGATTATATTAAATAAGCTCAAATTTTCATTTTTTGCATAAAAATCTGTCTATAATTTCATATTTATATAGATCATTCCTTAAATTGTAATGTGGGCATGGCACGCCATGCCCCTACATTTTTATATTTATCGAGGTGCACTCTTGCCGACTGCATTGATTTGCAACGAAGGGCAGGGTAAAACAAATAGCTTAGAGCGTCATCTTTCTAATCTTCGCGGTTGGAATATACATAGCTCTATGGTCAGGGGATTCTTACCCCCTTTTATTGATAAAGACGATAATCATTATGATCTTCATTTTATCATTTATTCAAAAAAACTGGATGCGGAGACCTGTAAGGAATTACATGAAATTCGTCTGCAGAGGCCTTTCTCATTTATCATTTATTACTACCGTTGTCTGCTTAACAGACAATTCATGTTGCTAACCGAACTGGAAGTAAATTCATGTATCATTGGCATTCATCGTAAAAACTATTTGCGGGAATTTCTTCCTCATCTGTGGCAAAAACACTGGAAGCGAATTCCCGATTCAATTTACCCTTCTGAATCTTCCGCCCTGGCTCCACGGGCAAAAAAAATATTGGCTTATATTGAAGATCACGCGCTCAATAAATTTAATCTGCAGACACTTTCAGAGTATCTGCATATATCTCAAAGTCATTTCCGGGCAGAATTCAGACACAATTTTGGTATAAACTTCAGGGAGTTCAAACAACAGTTATTCAATCATTATGAATCCGTATTACTTCTAAAAAATAATTATAAACCTAAAATCGTCTATAAATTATTAAACTATTCTAATCTGGCTAATTTGAGCAGATCGTTCAGAAAACGCCATGGTGACAGCTGGCGCAACCTCAACAATATATGATGCTGATAATAAGGGTCTTGTTAATATTTTCTCTAATGATTCCGATCGTCATCGGTACCTTAGGTTGTTCTTCTTCGTCAACTTCCGGGCGAACCTATTTCCAGGACGTGTCAAGTTTAGATGCCGGCTCCCCGGAAACAGTACCGGAATACCGGTTGGGTTTTGGTGATGAGATCGAGGTGAAGTTTTTTAATAACGAACAGTTCAATGAAACAATCGGAGTCCGGCCCGACGGCCGGATTACTCTGGAACGGATTGGTGATATCTATGTTACCGGTATGACCCCCTCCCAGCTGGACAGCCTGGTAACGGTTACTTATGCCGATATTATCCGTGATCCTGAGGTGACCGTGTTTGTTCGCAAATTTGGCAGTTACCAGGTGTATGTCCTAGGTGAAGTAAAGAATCCGGGTGGTTATCCGGTGG
Organism: Calditrichia bacterium; assembly: GCA_023132435.1. Lineage (GTDB taxonomy): Bacteria > Calditrichota > Calditrichia > JAJRVZ01 > JAJRVZ01 > JAGLYF01. Next base: position 1,654 of record JAGLYF010000270.1, read on the forward strand.
AGCGAAATATGACCATCGTACAGGTACTGGCGGTGGCCGGCGGGGTACCGTTTTCCGGTGCTCTGGGCAGTGTGATGGTATTGCGTCAGGGCCGGAACGAAGAGATACAGGCGGTAA
>JAGLYF010000271.1 GCA_023132435.1 Calditrichia bacterium
GTATTCAAAAGAAGAAACCGGTGATACTGAAATTTAGAGCCAGGAAAAGACTGCTCCTGGCTGTCGCCGCTACATTCCTGATCATAACAACTATCTGGATGTTTAATTCATACCAGAAGGAAACGAGTTCTGAGAGAATCCTTTCCCAACAGGCCCTCGAGAAGGTCAGAGATGCCGAAGAAAAATATCTGGCTGCGATTAGTGGATTGGAAGAATTGGCACACCAGCAGTTGGATAATACAACAGAACCGTTGGCCCAGTTGTATCGTAACAAACTTTCTCTGGTTGACAGACAAATCGAGAACTGCCAGCAAGCCCTGGAAACGAATCCGGCAAATTCACATATCCGGCGATATCTGATGACCGCCTTGCAGGATAAGCAAAAAACACTAGAAGATATTTTACAAATAAGTAGTTGAGAAAAATGACAAATGAAAAATGAAAAATGACAAAAGAATTCGAAACTTGGAATTAGATGTTGGATATGTCTCAACGGCAAATTGCATAAATATAGTTCTCCGAAGGAGAAAAATATAATAGCCCAGGGCAACGCCCTGGGTAAAAAGTAACAACCCAAATGAATTCCCTGAAGGGGAATAATAAAATGTACGTTAGTAAAGGAGTATAGATGACCCAAAATATTAATGATATATTCAACCCCTTCAGGGTTGGGCCAATTTGTGGAATTCCCCACACAGGGCGGTGCCCTGTGCTAGAATATTATTCGCCTGTCGGGGAATGTGAAAGGGTCATGTCCATCTAAAAAAAATACGCAAAAATAAATGATGAAAGGAAAAAATAATGAAACATAATCACTTAAAAATGTTTATTGCAAATTTGATATTCATAACCTGGATAATCACTGTTTCGGGTTTTGGTGCCGAGTTGATCAGTGATTCGGAAAGCTTCTATAAGGAAGTAGAAACTTCTGAAGGATTGACACTATATATGGACACAAAAAATGCTGATATAGAAATCAATGCCGCAAAAACAGGCAAACTAACCGTAAACCTGGAAATTGAAATCTCCGATGTAAAATCGGACTTGCGAGAAGAATTTTTCAGTCAAACAGAATTAATTATAGAATCCTATAAGGAGGGTTACCGGGTTAGGCTGGAAATGCCGGATTATGAAAAATGTACTTCCTTTTTCAGAAAAATATTCTCTGATTCAGAAGATTTTTCGTACGTAGCTCTCTTTACAATATCAGTTCCTGAAAAATATAATTTGGATCTGGAAAACCGGTTTGGAAATGTGAAAGTAAATGGTATCAATGGAACTCTGAAGATCGATAACAGTTCCGGTGAAGTAAATATATTTAACAGCAAGGGAAAATCAGATTTAGCCAATAATTTTGCCGATGTTAATGTCAGTGATTTTGAAGGAGATGTGTCTGTAAAATCCAGTTCAGCCGCTGTCACTGTAAAAGGTGTTAAAGGTTCTGTTAAAATTTCTTCCAGTTTCGAACCAATCTGCGTGGAAAATGTGGAGAATAAACTCACTATTAATGCTCAAAGTTCTCGGATTACAGCAAAGGCAATCGGCGGGGAATGTTTTATTGAATCTTCATTTAATCCTATCCTGGTTAGCGATGTTTCAGGTTCTTTATATATCGATGGGCAAAGTTGTGAGGTTGATGTCCGGGGTGCTAAATCCGATGTAGATATTAAATCATCTTTCAATAAAGTAAAAGTCGAGCAGGTTAAGGGCAGTCTGTTGATCAACAGCTCCTCGGCAGAGCTGGATGTCAAACATATTGGAAAAAAAGCAGATCTACGATCGACTTTCAACCCCATCAAGGTTTTTGATGTGGGTGGTGATTTAATCGTCAATGGCGAATCCTGTCAGATTGAAGCAGCGGATGTGAAGGGGAACGCAAATATCACCTCCACCTTTAATCCTGTCAAAGTGGAAAAAATTATGGGAAAATTGACTGTTGAAAGTGCCTCGGCTTCTGTTGAGGTCTTCGATATTGGAAAAGAGGTAATGATTACTTCGACCTTTAATCCGGTTGCGGTGGAAAAAGTAGGGGGTAACTTAACTGTCGATAATGCTTCGGGACAGGTGAAAGCTTCAAATATTGATGGCGATATCACGATTACAAATTCATTTAATCCGGTGATATTGAAACAGACTGCCGGCTCAATTACAATCAGATCGCAAAGCGGTTCTGTCAATGTATCAGATTTTAAAATACTTCCTGCAACAGCAACAATTGATATCTCAACCACTTTCGAAAAAATAGAACTCAATCTGCCTGCCGGTACAGAAGCGGCAGTACAGGCAAAAACCAGTTTTGGTAAAATCGAATCAGATTACCCTGTTTACATGAACAGCAGTAAACCGTTAAAAGTTAAAGCAGGGCAGGTGATCATAAAACTTGAAACGGATAGTGATATTATAGTACGTGAAGGATCAAAATAGTGGATCTGGAACTATACAATTTTATCCACGAATTTTCACGAATTCATTCGAATTACACGAATTACTTCTTATTATTAATTATTAAAAATCATTAGTATCCAGTTAAAAATAATTTGATTCAGCTAATGAGCAAAAATATTAAATAGTAAAAAATAAAAAAAATCGTGATAATTCGTGGATATCTTTTCTTTGCGTTCTCAGCGCACTCGGCGTTTATTAAATATTCTAAATGAAATCACTCTTATTTTAGCAGCGGAAACTGGGCCGATACCTGTAATTTCACTATTGTATCGATCTGGCCCTGGATCTGCAGGAACTGAATACCACGTAAGCTGGAAAGTTCATCTTTGATCTTATTGTAAGTATCTTTCTCAAGCTTATTCACTTTTTCCTCAATATCAAAAAAAGTGTCAGCAATCTTGGCGGCGTCTTCATCGGTCATCGACCCGTATTTTTCAGCGATCATTTTGAACATATTCATTCGTTCATCCATGATTTTGCTGCGCTCCGAAAAATAACCGTTATAGATCGGCCAGTACTTCTTGCCTTCCTCTTCGGTCAGCTGCATGTTCACCAGCATCAGTTTTTTTGACTGAACTGCCAGATCCTCTTTTGCAAGGGCCAGATAGTCATTCAGGTTCATCTCCTGCTGCTGAGGTTCTTGTGCGAAAATAATTCCCACAAGCATCACAATAAGCATAAGTGTTTTTGTTACCATGTTAATACCTCCTTAAGGTAGTTAGTAATAGACTTCTGCAAAATACTGTAATTCGTCATTCCGAGCGGAGCGAAGGAATCTCATAACTCCATAAATTACAAGAGATTGCTTCGTTCGCATGCTCACTCGCAATGACAGCAAAAACTGCATTTTGCAGAACTCTATAGTTATTAAATGATTTATGAATTGTAATTGTATTAAAAATAGTACACCATGACAAAAGCAGTAGATAGATATTCTATTGTATTTTCTTCTTCGATCAAGGGAGCTGCTGTCCTAACATGCATAAATTCCAAACCAATATTATATTCCTCGCGTCCGGTATAAGCCACTTTGAACATAAAAGACTGGATATTGTCCTCTTGTTGACCTTCAAAAAGTGAAAATTTTTGAATCGTATATCCTAGGTTAAGACCCACTGGTACGTCATGGCTATGAATAAAATTAAAACTGCCGAGAATACCCGTGTTAAATTTCCAGACATTTTTGTTATTTTTAATAAGAGATTCTCCATATGAGGCATTAATAAATGCCTGGATGCCGATCATATCGCTGAATGAATAGGCATAGCGGACACCGGCTACCCCATCCAGGGGATTTTTTTTCCTGGAGAGTGACGTATTAATACTATCAGGATTATCGATTATGTCCTTTATGAAGTTTGAAAGGTTGACAGCAGATACCGTGGCATTATTAATAGTAATCGTGCCTGACAATTGACTTTTTTTGTTGTGCCAAAGGCGAAGCATCCAGCCAAACTCAAAACCGGTAACAGCGGTAACACCATGAGCAAGGATCGTAGGGGTCGAACTACCAATCCGGGCATTGGCCTGGTAACGAAACCAAACGGCAAGCCACTCCTTTGCTTCCACCTGAACATGAACATCCGCTGTGACATATGTATTCTCACCCTCAAGCCTTCCCAATAATACCTCACCATCCATTACGTAAATCGGAATGCTATTCAGAGAGACGCCGCCGCCAATCCCCGTTTTAAAAAAGGTGGTCATAAAAGGAGAAAGAAAATTAGAATTAGGGGTAAAATAGTGATTATTTAACACCGGCAAAGATCTTTCACCTGTCGATAGTGAATCGGTCTGTGCGGCAAGAAAGAGAGGAAGCAGAAAAATTAGAAAAACTAAAATCGCTTTTGTTTTCATGATTAGAGCTCCCATTCCAGGCCTGTCATGAGCTGAAATCCACTGTTCTTAAAATCTTCAAAAATGATATTTCCCTGATCCTCACTGTTACCGGAATTAAAATTTATCAGGCCCTGATAATAGCGGAACTCAATTAACAGATCCGGTTTGCCGAGGGAAAAACGAAAACCCATACCGACGGAAGCCAGAATATCTATATTATTTAATAGATCGGAAATATCCTTGTTTTTTCCATCGTGGGAAACTTCAGCAGATAAGGGAATTCCAAATTCCAGACCGCTGATAAAATAGGTAACACCATTATCAGCATCTACCCTTACAAATAAGGGGATGGTCAGAAAATCAATTTTTGTTTGATATACTTTTAAAGAATCCCAACGAGTATCTTCACCCAGCTCAATATTGGAGCCTCGCTGAGAATACATGGGTTGAAGTGTCAGACTGATATCTTTGTTGAAGCGATAAGCAATAGTACCGCCAAAATTGATGCCGGTCCTGGAAGTATAAGAAGCGTCCGGCGGTTCGACACCACCGAATTTTCCAGTATTGGTTCCCGCGGTAATACCTAAAGATATTTGCGCAGAAGAAATTAATGGAAAAACGAGAATTGCTAAGAAATACAGATGTTTCATACAGGGTACTTTATTCCATTTAACTGTTTTGTACATCAATTCCATATAATCAATCACTATCCGAGAATAATATTTCCCTGGCCTTCATAGCCGAGATGGTTAAAGGGATCGCCAGAATAGCACCCATCGCTCCCAGTATCCAGGTCCATACTATGAGAGAGACAAAAATAACAAATAATGAAAGATTCAATTCCTCACCCATGAATTTAGGTTTTATAATATTTTCAACAATGGCATTGATGATAACAAATCCTATTACAATTATAATAGCTTCGGTTATTCCTGATTCGGCTAAAGCGAGAAAGGCAGGGGGGATGACACTTAGAATAAATCCAATATTTGGTATAAAACTGAATAAGAGTGACAGAAAGGCCCATAAAAAAGGAAAATCGACGCCAAGTATGAGCAAAAGGATAAGATTACCAATAGCTGTTAAAAGACCTGTAAAAGCGGAAATGGATATATATTTTCGAATTTCATCGGCCAGTTCGGTAAACTTAAACAAACCCTTACTTAACGTCTTCTCGCCTTTATGTATTTTGTAACGCAGGCCCGCCGTATCAATCAATAAAAATATGATCAAAAGAAATACAATCGTAAAATTACTAAAGGTTGATATGATACCGGAGATAAAATCAGTGGCAATGCCCATTAAGTTTTCAGGATTATAAAGTTGATGGGATAATATACTGGTCACATCAATGCCTATTTTTAACAAAAATTGAATAACATCCGTTTTTAGTGTAAGGAGTTGTTGTTCATATTGTGGAATCTTCTCTGCGATTCCAAAAGCAGCTGCACTAAGTATGGAAGCGATCAGCCCGGTAACAAAGATTAACAAAAATATGGTGATTAAAAGAGAAACCGCTTTGGGGACGCCTTTTTTCATCAGCCAGAGAATTACCGGCATCATGCTCATAGCTAAAAGTAATGCCAGCAATATAACATTAACAACAGGTGCTGCTGCTTTCATTCCAGCGGCAATTATTATTAAATAAGCAGATATTTGTAAAACATGTAACTTCATATTATTTCCTTATGTCTAACCTGATCTATTCATAGCGACCCGAGGGCTCGGGGCAAACAAAAAAAGAATTTGTCCACGAATTTCACGAATTATCACAAATTAAAAAAATATATTATAAAAAATCCGCGGGAATCAGCGTTATCCGCGTCATCTGCGTTCTATAATTATCATGGCGTCTTTGTAAAATCAATAGTCTCACAGAAAGTAAAAATTCAACTCTGTCATCAAAATCCAGCATTACTATGGTACCGCAATTGTCTGTTTGATCGATACTTCAACAATCGTCCCGGTCGGAATCTGGATGTGTTTACCACCGGCAAGTAAAGCCAATCCTGCACCAACTGCCGCGCCTTTTCCTGCATCACCGGCGGCTGCTCCAATCAGAGCACTTAGTGCAATCGGGAATCTTTTTTTCTTTGGTTGATTTACAATTATCTAGCCTGATGACTTCACATAAGTCATAAGAAATATATTGGATTCAAAAATTGAGATCATTTTCATACAATTCGAAATAAAAGTGA
>JAGLYF010000272.1 GCA_023132435.1 Calditrichia bacterium
TGGCAGGAAGGCCACACAGCCCATGCCACTTATGATGAGGCAGAGGAAGAAACAAAACTGATACTGGAAATATATCGTAAATTTGCCGAGGAATATCTGGGAATCTCTGTTCTTGTCGGAAAAAAATCTGAAGCCGAAAGGTTTGCCGGAGCATTGCATACCTATTGTATTGAAGCAATGATGCAGGATAAGAAGGCTCTGCAATCGGGTACTTCACATAATCTTGGCCAGAATTTTGCTAAAGCATTTGATGTGAAGTTTCAGGATAAAGATGGCAATTTACAGAGCGTCTGGGCAACATCATGGGGAGTCAGTACACGTCTAATTGGTGCCTTAATCATGGCACATAGTGACGACAGTGGTTTGGTCCTTCCACCAAAGATGGCCACAAATCAGGCTGTAATTGTTCCTATTTGGAAATCAGATGATGAGAAATCACGGGTTCTGAATTTTGCAGGTAAGATTTATCAGGAACTGAAGGAAGATGTCGGAATCATTCTTGATGATCGGGAACAATTTAAGCCAGGTTATAAATTTACCGAATGGGAACTTCAGGGGATTCCGGTTCGTATTGAAATTGGACCTCGGGATGAGGATAAAAAACAGGCAGTCGTCGTACGACGCGATACACGGGAGAAAATATTTGTTCCGGCGGACGAATTAAGGAACAAAATAAACTCGCTTTTAGTTACCATGCAAAAGGATTTATTAGAAAAATCCCGTTCTTTTCGGGAAGAAAATACTCATAATATTGATAATTATGACGATTTTAAACAGCAGATAGAAAATCCCGGTGGTTTTTTTAATGCACACTGGTGTGGTTCGGCGGAATGTGAACAGAAAATAAAAGATGAAACGAAAGCGACAATTCGTCTAATCCCATTTGAGCAGCCGGATGAGTCCGGGAAATGTATACTTTGCAGTGCTGAATCGCAGGGAAGGGTGATCTTCGCCAGAGCTTATTAAGAGCATGGGATACTTAAAACATGGATTTTGCGTCGAATGTTGAATTAATATTGCATTCTTAAAAAAGTTTAATTATATAAAGGCACTATGTATTATCAAAAATCAGGATTTGGCTTAGGAAGACAATTAACACCTGTGGTGAAAAATATATTATTTGCTAACGGAATTGTATTTCTGATGTCACTTCTAAATGTACAGCTCTATAATTTTATTTCTGACAATTTTGCACTTCGTGCTTATGATGTCTTCTACCAGTTCAAGGTCTGGCAGTTGGGTACATATATGTTTATCCATGGAGGTTTTTGGCATCTCTTTTTTAACATGTTTATTTTCTGGATGTTTGGGACTGAACTGGAGATGGAATGGGGAAGTAAACAATTTTTGAAATACTATTTTATTTGTGGTGTCGGTGCCGGAATCCTAAATATTTTATTTACTTCCAGTCCGACGATAGGTGCTTCAGGTGCTGTGTATGGAATTATGGTGGCCTATGCGCTGCGTTATCCTGACCGGCTGGTATACATATATTTTCTTTTTCCGGTGAAAGTAAAATATTTAGTCGGTTTCCTCGCACTTATTACATTCTTCAATACCTGGAATCCACAAGCAGACGGTATTGCTCATGCTGCGCATCTAGGTGGGATATTAATCGGTTATATTTATCTGAAATTCTGGCACAAAATCCCCAGTTTAAAATCAATTTTTCAGCCGCCGGTAAAAAAACCAAAATCTTCACCCTCAGATGATAAAATGGTGGAATACTATCGAAGAAGAATTGATGAATTATTGGATAAGATTAACAAAGTAGGATATTTGAATCTTAATGAGGAAGAAAAAGAAGAGCTGGAAAAAGGTTCAAAATTTCTACGTGAACATGACGAAAAAAATTATCATTAAATATAAAATTAATTATAATTAACCACAGAGGGACACGGATAATTATAATTCCTTATAAGGAGGATCCTTATGGCTTATTTCGAAAATTTAACCTGTGGTTGTGCCGAATGCCATTATAATCATGATAATCTATGCTATCGGGAGAGTATTGTTTTGGATTTAAACGGGACATGCGAAGATATGGAAAATTGTGATGATTATGAATGCAATGATTGTGAATTTTTCGATTTTTGCCAAAAAGAGAAAAAATTTAATTCAACAGCGTTCACAGCCGATTCAGATTTATATCATGAGGATGAGTATTAAGAAATAAACATAAAAAAAAGGGCCGAGTTAACTCGGCCCTTTTTTTTATGTTTATTTACCTACAATTTTTTCTGATAAACCCGATAAATTTTATAAAGTTTGGATCCTAACATTTCTATCGGACGATTCATCGCTTCATTATCTTCCAGTATCCACGACATTTCACCACCATCCAGATTTCTTCTCTGCGCACGTCTTATCAGTTCTGTATAAAGAATAGTACCCAATCCGATATGTTGTAAATCTTTAACAATTCCGAGGGTTATCGTCCGTACTGTTTTAATTTTTTTCATCCCTATCAGCAATCTAAAGATACCGGCCGGAAATAACCGACCACTTCGGTTTTTTATCAAAATTTCATTGATATTGGGGATGCAGAGTAAAAATCCTATCGGCCGGTCATCTTTAAATGCAAGAAGAACGAATTCATCAATTACAATTTGTTTCAGGTCTGCAGCCATGTGATCGATTTCTTCGTTGGTAAAGGGAACAAATCCCCAATTTCGGCTCCAGGCATCATTATAAATTTCGCGAATAAATTGAATATCTCTGGTCATATTTTTGATGTCAACATTTCTGATCGTCAGGTCATACTTTTTCGAACTTAACTCGGCGAGTTGCAGTATTTTGTCGGGAATCTTCATTCCCCGTATATCGAGCTGCCAATCATATAAATCTTTGGCTTTTTCATATCCCTGACTCTCTATCAGGTTACCATAATATTCAGGATTGTGACACATCATTACATAAGGCGGGCTATCAAAACCTTTAATAAGCAGGCCGACTTCATCATTGGTAGAGGGATTCATCGGTCCCCATACTATGTCTTTTTCTCTTTCACGTAACCATTTTTCGCTTTTTGTAAATAGTGCATCGCTGACATCTTTATCGTCAGTTGACTCAAAAAAACCAAAAAAACCAACGTTATCCTGGTGAAATTTATTATGATTTTCATTCGTTATGGCAGCGATTCGCCCGACTAATTCATTGTTTTTATAGGCGAGAAACATTTCCATTTCAGCGTGGGCGTAAAAAGGATTTTTCTTTTTATCCAGGAGATTTTTTCGGTCCAGTATAAGTGGCGGAACCCAATGAGGATCATTCTGATAGATTTTCCATGGCAATTTGATAAATTGCATTAAATCTTTTTTTGACGATACAGTACGTACCTCAATATTACTCATAACGACCTCCTGAGTAGGGATTAAAGATAATCGATAAAATCTATTTAACAAAACTATCGGCCGTTGGGGCAGGGCGAATAAGCGTTACGACCTTTAGTTTTACAAGTTTTTAATGGTGGTGTCTAAATCAGACCTAATTTTTTACCACTTTTTTTAAAGGCATCGATAATGAAATCGAGGTGCTCATCTTTGTGTGTAGCCATATAGCTGGTTCTCATCATCTGTCTGCCCTGTGGCACACCGGGAGCAATAAAAACATTGACAAAAACACCGGTATCATACAACATTCGCCACATTTGAAAAGCGAGCAGATCGTCACCTACTATTACCGGTACGATTCCCGTTCGGCCTTCCAGGACGTTGAATCCGGCAGCGCTTAATTCAGTTCTGATTTTTTCAGCATTGCGGACCAATTGGTCTACACGTTCGGGTTCCTCGATGAGTATTTCCAGGGCAGCTATCGTTGCAGCCACTGAGGAAGGTGTCGGGGAGGCACTAAAAATTAGGGCAGCTGAGTGGTGTTTGATGTAATCAATCACTTTTGCTTCTCCTGCAAAAAATCCACCAAGGGAAGCAAAAGTTTTGCTGAAGGTACCCATTATCAGATCGATTTCATTATCCAAACCGAATTCACTGGCGGTTCCACGACCTCCTTTACCGATCACCCCAATTGAATGAGCATCGTCAATCAATATCCTCGCATTGTGTTTTTTGGCAATCTGATTTAATCTTGGCAAATCAACTATTTCGCCGCCTGTGCTGAACACACCGTCACTGACAATAAGTTTGGGACTTTCATGGGGGATCTTTTTTATCACCCGTTCCAAATCATCCATTTCTGTGTGACGGTATCGTACCACATTGGCGGTGATACCTTTTGCCATCAGATTCCCGGCGACAATACAGGCATGATTGTCCTTATCGGAAATGACATACTCACCCCGATGGACGATGGTGGGAATAATACCCTGTGCTGTTTGATAACCGGTACTAAAAAGTAAAACGGCTTCTTTGTTAAAAAATTTTGCTAATTTCTCTTCAAGTTCCACATGCAAATCAATCGTGCCGGTGAGGTATCGGGATCCGGAACAACCGGTGCCATATTTTTTTATGGCATTGATAGCAGCCTCTTTAACTTTTGGATGTGCAGTCAATCCAAGATAGTTGTTTGACCCTGCCATAACTACTTTTTTACCTTCTATATGAACAACAGGCCCTTCATTTTCCTCTATCTCTCTAAAATAAGGGTAGAATCCGGCAGCTTTAACCTCATCGGCTCGCGTAAATTCATAGGCTTTCTGAAATAAATCCAAACATCCTCCTTCACAAACAAAGTGGGTTATATGGTAGAAAATTGAGATAAATTAGAAATTATATTTAATTTGCGAAATATAGGAAAGTTAAGTAAAATATGCCATTCTTTTTTATAGGTGTTTAGTTGTTGTTATTACTAAATATAGGATGAGGATTGAGGATGAAGGTTTTTATTACCGGTGCGACCGGATTCGTGGGCAGTTTTCTCTCCGAAAGTCTTATTCAGGCAAAACATGAAGTCAGGTGTCTTGTAAGAAAAGAAAGCAATCTGAGGTGGATTGCTGACCTTGATGTGGATTGTTATTATGGAAGTTTATTTGATCTGGACTCTCTTGTCCGTGGTATGGATGGTTGCGATATTGTATATCATGTTGCCGGTGTAACCAAAGCCCGGACCGAAGATGAATACTTTCGTAGTAACTATGAAGGTACAAAAAATGTCATTGATGCAGCGCTTAAACGCAAGAAAAAAATTTCCCGATTTATTCATGTCAGTTCACAGACTGCCGTAGGTCCCAGTCCCACTATTATTCCGATCGATGAGTCACATCCTGCGAATCCCTTGACCTATTATGGAAAGAGCAAATGGGCTGCTGAGGAATATCTTCGTTCACTTTTAAGTAAAATTCCGATTACAATAGTCCGGCCACCAGCAGTTTATGGGCCGCGCGATACCGATATACTGGAATTTTTTCGGACCGTAAAGTTTGGTCTCATTCCTCAGCTAGGCGGAACCGATAAATATTTAAGTCTGATTCACGTCAAAGATCTTGCACGTGGGATCATGATGGCAGGCGAACATGATAAATCTGTGGGGGAGACTTATTTTATCACCAGTCCCGAACCCTATTCCTGGGAAGAAATATCCCGTATTACTCTAAATATTCTGCAAAAAAGAGGATATAAAGTGCCTGTTCCTGTCTCTTTGATAAAGGCAGTCGCCGTCGTAAGTGAAGGTCTGGCTTCTCTAACTAAGAAACCTGCCTTGGTGAACAAACAAAAAGTAATTGATATGGAACAAGACTTCTGGACCTGTTCTCCCGACAAGGCTAAAAAAGAGTTGGGATTTGAAGCGGAAATTGGATTAGAAAATGGTATCCGGGAAACTCTGATCTGGTATAAAGAACAGAAATGGTTGTAAATGGTTACTAACTGGTATGAAAACTGGTTTGGCAATGAATATTTAACTGTCTATGCTCACCGGGATGAAGATGAAGCCCGACAACTGGTCCAATTGATTCTTACATATATAAACCTGGATAAAAATGCAAAAATAATAGATTTGTGTTGCGGACAGGGAAGACATACTTTTCTTTTTGCGCAGGAAGGATTTGAAGTATATGGTTTTGATCTTTCCAGAACGTTGTTGCAAGTTGCCAAATATAAGACTGATCAGAGTAACAACACTTTCTTTATTCAGGCAGATATGCGATATTTACCGGCAATGCATTCCTTTGATCTTCTTTTAAACCTATTCACCTCATTTGGATATTTCGAAACAGATATAGAAAATAAAACTGTTTTTCAACAATTTCATCAGGCACTTAAAACGGGTGGCTATTTTGTATTCGATTATTTCCACACCCCATATATCCTGGCAAATCTGGAACGGTATAAAAGTGAACAAATTGGAGATTTAACGGTAGAGCAGGAACGCTTTATCGAAGGTTCGCGTGTTCAAAAAATAATTCGATTAAATCGACAAGGAAAACAATCAACGTTTTATGAATCGGTGAAAATGTATAAGCCTGATCAAATCATAAAAATGATGGAAGAAACCAGTCTTTCTGTCCGTTACATTTTTGGTGATTATAAAGGTTCACCTTTGAGCGAAGATTCTGAAAGAATTATTATTATCGGACAAAAAGAGTAGGATAAATCAAAGAGATTTTATGATTAAATTTTTGAAGACACGACTCTATAATTCATTTTATCATGATTATATTTCCAATAAGTCAAAGACACATTATTTTATCGATTCTCTTGAGCAAATCTCTTGGGATAAAAAAGTCCGTTCAATAGATCATACATCAATCCGATTTCAGCAAGTAAAACAAATTCTCGCCAGACAAAATACAGATCTTAATTCAGATAAGGCAAAAATATATCTTGAATATTTAGCAAATCCGGAGAGTGTTATTCTGATAACCGGACAGCAATTAGGCCTTTTCGCTTCGCCGATATATATAATTTATAAGATAATCACGACGATAAAACTGGCTGAATCTTTAAATAATGAGAAGAGCAATTATCAGTATATCCCGGTTTTCTGGCTTGAATCTGAAGATCACGATTTTCAGGAAATCAATCATATCGGGTTATTTGGTAAAGATATTCAACCAACGCAAATAAAGTATAATGGAAAAGACCGGGGCAAAGTATCACTGCGGCATTATCAACTTGAATCATCCATTACATCATTTATATCTGAAATTGAAGAAAATCTATTGGAGACTGAGTTTTCACAAGATCTTTTTGAGAAGATAAATGAGTATTATAAACCAAATAAAGATTGGACAGCAGCAGTAAGACTATTTTTGAAAGAAATTTTTAAACCCTATGGATTATTATTCTTTCAACCCGGAGATGAAGAGATAAAAAAAATCTCTGCAGAATTTTTTACACAGTTATTGTTAAAAGGCAAAGAAACAAAGAATGCTTTTGATGGCCGGTCAAAGGAATTAATGAAGAAGGGATACCACAACCAGGTAAAAAATATTCCCGGACAAACTTTTGTCCATCTTGAGCAGGAAAACCTTCAGAGGGGACACTTATACAAAGAAGGGGATAATTATTATCTTAAGGATTCAGGAAAAAGATATACACAAACTGAGGTCATTAACCTGATTAATAATAATCCGATGTGTGTATCTTCCACTGTAGTTAGCCGTCCACTTTTACAGAGCTGGCTACTTCCGGTTGCAGCTTACATCGCCGGCCCGGGTGAAATTGCCTATTGGGCACAGTTGGGTCAAATGTTTTCAGAATTTGAAATAGTTCTACCCATTTTGTATCCAAGAATTTCAGCGACAGTGATTGAACCAAAAATTGCCAGATATATGGAGAGGTACTTACCGGATATTGAAGATCTACCTTTGAAAAAAAGCAAGTTCATCGAACAATATTTTAAAAATCTTAGTGAAAATAAGGGAGGAGATCCCCTTCGGAATTTACATCATTTGTTGGATAATGAGGGACAAAAAATAGAATCGTATTTAAAAACATTGGATCCGACTCTCCTTGATGCCGGTAAAAAATCATTCGAACGAATAAAACAGACTCTGGATAATCTTGAAAATCGTGTTATTAAAGTAAAAGAGCAAAGGGAGAGCCAGTTAACAAACCATCTACAACAAATTTATACTTCTTTTTCCCCGGATGAAGTACCACAGGAACGATACATTTCAGTTATATATTTTTTAAATAAGTTTGGTCCGGTTTTTATAGAAAGTCTTTTTTCAGACCTTGAATTTGATAATTTCGATCATCAACTCTTATATCTTTTATAAAGAATAATTACCAGGCCATCCGTGAGGCCTATCTGTGGTAATCTTATGTATTTTCCTGTATTTGATGGTACTTTTTTAAATAATCATAAATTTGCCATTGTGTTCGTATCTTTTTTCTTGATCGATCTCTTCGAAATCTATTATCAAGCTTATCGTTTAGAATTCTTGCCCTTACGTTGTCATTCCATTGAATCTCCATATAAGAGCGCAACTCATTTTTAATATCTTCATCATAAATTGGACAGGTAACCTCTATCCGTCGATCTATGTTCCGCGGCATCCAATCAGCTGAAGAAATATAAAATTTTTCATCTCCATCGTTGCAAAATATAAAAATGCGTGTATGTTCCAGAAATTTGTCGACGATACTGATTGCTTCAATATTATTGCTCATCCCTTCAATACCGGGAATCAGTGAAAACATTCCGCGAATTATCAGTCTTATCTTTACGCCGGCCTCACTGGCTTCGTATAATTTTTGTATCAATTGTGGATCGGTCAGACCATTAAGCTTCAAAAAGATATAGGCTGGTTTACCTGAGGAGGTATTTTTAATCTCTTTGTTGATTATGTTGGTCACACGATTGCGCATAAAGTTTGGTGAGACGACAAGATGTTTAAACGTGTCACTGCGATAGATTTTTACAAAGAAATTAAAAATCTTATTAACTTCTCTGGTTACTTTTTGATCCGCTGTAAAAAGTGCATGATCAGTGTAGAGCTTTGCTGTTTCTTCATTAAAATTTCCCGTACCAATAATTGCATAATGGGCAGGTCCACCTTTTTCTGTTCTGGTAATTAAACACAATTTAGAATGTACTTTAAGTCCGGGTACGCCAAAAATTACTTTCACTCCTTCTTCTTTAAGACGATTTGCCCAGTATATGTTTGATTCTTCATCAAATCGGGCCTGTAATTCAAGTACGGCAACTACTGATTTCCCATTCTTAACCGCATTGATGAGAGCATTTAACACACTGGAATTCTTGGCGACACGATATATAGTCATTTTTATTGATAGAACCTTTGGATCGATCGAGGCTTCTCTAAGCAAATCAATGACATAATCAAAAGAATGATAAGGATAATGAAGAAGAATATCTTTTTTACGCATACTTCTCATCAGACTTTTTTCAGGATGAATATCTTTATGAGAAAGACTCTTTATCGGCGTATATTTGAGCTGCCGGGAACCAATTGCAGGAAAGTCCATGAAGTCACGGTTATTATGATATTTCGATCCGGCGATAAGTGTATCTTCTTTGGTAAGATTAATTTTTTCCTTTAACAAATTCAGGAAATTATCCGGAATCCTAGAATCGTAGATAAAGCGTATCGGATTACCAGCCTGTCTCTGTTTCAAACTCTTGTGGAGTTTTTCCATATAGCTTTCAGAAATATCGTCGTCAATATCTAGTTCTGCATCACGGGTTATTTTTATGGTATAAGCTTCATATCTGTCAAAGGCAAATATTGAAAAGATTTCATCTAAACCATAACGAATTACATCGTCGAGCAAAATGATATATTTTTTTCCCTCCGCGGATGGAAGGGTTAAGAATCTCGGCAGAACATCGGATGGAATCTCAATAAGTGCGTACTTTTTTTTAGCCGGATCATTATTTTTACATAAACAAACAGAAAGATAGATGGTTCGGTCTCGGAGCTGCAGAGTATCATTCACCTGAGCGAGCATGATTGGTATTAATTTTGGTCTTACCTCGGAATGAAAGTAGTTTAATACATAATCTTCCTGTTCCGGTGTCAATTCTTTTTCAGTGATGATGTAAATATTTTCTTTTGCGAGTGCTTTGATTATTTTCTTATAGATTCTATCAAATTTTATATGTTGGTTGAGAGCAATTGTTGTGATCTCTTTGAGTATTGCATTTGGATCTTCCCCGATAAATTTTTTAGCTTTTTTACCCAGGTAAGCAAGACGGTTTAAAGTAGCAACCCGAACGCGATAGAATTCATCCAAATTGGAGGAGCAGATACCTAAAAATTTCATTCTATCTATAAGCGGTACATCCGGATTATCAGCTTCCTGCAAAACTCTCTCGTTAAAGGACAACCAGCTTATTTCTTTGTTTCTGATCTTGGAAATCATCACAAATCTTTACATTTAGAATGTCGATTAAATACAACGTTTTTTAGTGTGATTCCGTGGTTTAAACAATTGTCATTTTCAGAATTAATCGTATTTTTGATATGATAAGAAAATTATGTTTAAATTAGGATGAAATAGATATGAATCCTTGAATTTTGTATCAAATATACTTCATATAAGTATTCTAAACCAGTGATTAATCTTAATTTCAAGAAAAATACTTAACCACTGATTACACAGATTACACAGAAATTATTAAGAAACATTGGATTAAATGAAAAATTCGTGGACATTTTTTTGATTGCCCCGAGGCCTCGGGGCGCTATGAATTAATCAAGTTAAAGGTTACAATATGCGTAAAGAAGATATATTAGAAGAATTTATTCGAACGGCCCTGGCAGAAGATATAGGCCAGGGAGATTTCACCACATTGGCAATTGTCGATAAAGATAAAAATGGACAGGCGCAAATTATTGCTAAACAAAATGGTATTCTGGCCGGAATTGAAATAGTAAAAAAAACTTTCTTTCCTTTAGACCATGACATACAATTCGAAACACAGTTTAAAGATGGTGATAAAATCGATGTCAATGATACTGTAATAATAATTACCGGTAAGATTTTGTCCATATTAAAAGGTGAACGCACGGCCTTAAATTTACTGGCCCATCTTTCAGGAATTTCTACACTTACAGCAAAGTATGTAGAGGAGGTTAGGGGAACTCAGGCTAAAATAACAGATACGCGGAAAACTACTCCCCTCTTACGAGATTTAGAAAAGGAAGCGGTCAGAGCTGGAGGGGGTATTAATCACCGGATGGGACTCTATGATATGGTTTTGATTAAGGACAATCATATACAGGCGGCCGGAGGTATTCGGGAGGCGGTTAATAAATGTAAACAGTATCTTGGTGAAAACAAATTGAATCTAAAAATTGAAGTAGAGACAACAAATTTGAATCAGGTGCGCGATGCGCTTGCTTGTGATGTTGATCAGATCATGCTCGATAATATGGCGTTGAATATGATAAGGGAAGCTGTGAATATTATTTCCGGTAGAGCGGTAGTTGAAGCATCCGGAGGTATATCGCTTAAGAGCATACGATCAATTGCAGAAACCGGGGTTGATCTAATCTCTATCGGGGCATTAACACACTCCGCGCCTGTATTCGACTTCTCATTATTATTAGAAGGTGCATAGATGAGTGACACAAATCCGCTATGGCAGGATATTATTAAATTCTCCCGAAATAAATCTAAATTAGCTATTGGATTTATTTTGTTAGGACTTTTGGGGCTGATTCTTCCGGTTATACCGGGGATTTTATTATTGACTGTAGGTGTGTTTTTGTTAAAACCGGAATGGTATGAGTCTTTCAGACGATGGTTTGAGAAATTTAACTAATGTCCCTCCTCATAACTCCCGAAAACAGTGCGTAAACTATCTGATATTTCACCTAATGAAACACTGTTTTTGACACAATTTATGATAGGAGACATAAGATTTTCACTTCCAGCAGTGGCAGACTCCAGACGCTGACGAGCAGCTGATACTTTATCCTTGTCCCTTTTATTTTTGAATTCTTTAATCCGGTTAATCTGCTGCTTGATCATCTCTTCTTTTATCTTCAGTATTTCTGTTACAGGTTTTTCTTCCTGAACATATTTGTTCACACCTACAATTATTTTTTCACCTGTCTCTATCTCTCTTTGATATTCATATGCTCTGTTTGAAATTTCACCTTGAAAAAATCCTTTTTTAATAGCATCAACAGATCCGCCTAACTCATCGATCTTATCGATATATTGATAGGCACGTTTTTCAATTTCCTTAGTTAAAAATTCAATATAATAGGATCCAGCTGTGGGGTCACAGGTATCTGTAACACCACTCTCATGAGCTATAATTTGTTGCGTTCTTAGTGCAATACGTACAGATTCCTCAGTGGGGAGAGCCAGCGCTTCATCAAATGAATTCGTATGTAGTGATTGTGTGCCGCCCAGTACAGCAGCAAGAGCCTGCAGGGTTACCCGAACAATGTTGTTTTCGGGTTGCTGGGCCGTGAGAGTACTACCGCCTGTTTGTGCGTGAAATCTCATTCGTAATGATTTTTCGTTCCTGGCCTTAAAACGGGTTTTCATGATCGTGGCCCACATTTTTCTGGCCGCCCGGAATTTAGCAATCTCTTCAAAAAAATTATTATGTGCACTAAAAAAAAATGAAATGCGGGAAGTAAAGTCATCTACATTTAAACCGGCATTAATTGCAGCCTGGACATAGGTAACAGCGTTTGCCAGGGTAAAAGCGACTTCCTGTACCGCATCGGAACCTGCTTCCCGAATGTGATATCCGGATATGCTGATCGTATTCCAACGTGGCATTTTTTCAGCACAATAACTGAATATATCTGTAATTATTCTCATCGAAGCATCCGGAGGATATATATAAGTCCCTCTGGCAATATATTCCTTGAGGAGATCATTTTGGATGGTACCGGAAAGTTTTTTTAGGTCAATACCCTGTTTTTCGGCCACAGCGATATACAATGCCAGGAGTATTGCAGCTGTTGAGTTAATGGTCATGGATGTACTAACCTTATCCAAAGGAATACCTTCAAGAAGTATCTCCATATCCTGCAGAGATGAAATGGGAACACCAACTTTTCCCACTTCACCATCAGAAAGAATATGATCTGAATCGTACCCAATTTGTGTCGGCAAATCAAATGCTACAGAAAGTCCTGTAGTTCCGCTATCGAGGAGATATTTGAATCGATTATTTGTTTCTTCAGCAGAGCCAAAACCGGCATATTGACGCATTGTCCAGAATCTACTCCGGTACATGCCAGGTTGCACACCTCTGGTATAGGGGAATTCACCAGGGAAGCCAAGATCATCTGCATAATTCTGTGATAATTCCGGCAAATAGAGGGGCTCTAAGGGAATACCGGCATCGGTTTTAAATTCTTTTTTTCTTTCGCGGGATGGATCGCATTTATTTTGTTGCCACTCTTTTTTATGTTTTTCCAGATCTTTCATTTTTCCTCTATTCCTGGCATCTAGTTTTTAACAATTGATAAGAAAAGGCGGGAACCCCGAAAAACGGGGTCTACAATGAGGGATCCGCCCTTACAACATTAAAACAACCCCCTTACTCCCCCTTTTCTAATCACGCCAATAGGCGGATTCGCCTGCCGGCGAAGGGGGAACAGATTTGTATCATCCCATATCCAGCATCCAGTATCCAGTATCTATTTTAATATATCCTATACTTTATATCCCTATACCTCTAACCTATAACAATCAGCTCCTGATCTTTATCGACGGGCATTCCTTCTTTAACCAGTATTTTCTTAATAATACCTCCTGATTCGGATTTTATTTCATTTTCCATTTTCATTGCTTCGAGTATTACTAATCCTTCACTATGTTGGATTTTATCACCTTCATTTACCTTAATTTTTGTTATCAGGCCGGGAATCGGGGCACAGACTATTCGTTCACCGCTTGATTGCGTAGCGTGTTCGACAAGAGCCCTTAGTTCCCGGGTCTGTTCATTTTCTACACGAACAGCAAAATAATCACCATCCAGGTGAATATGATAAATACTATTCTCCTTTATAATATGGACAAGATGTGAATGGCCATTTAGAATAAAAACAAATCGATTATTACCGAGGGATTTAAATTCATAGTGTATTTGATCATTTTTTTCATATAAAAACTGCGTACCATTTTGCTCAATTTGATCAAATTTCCAAACTTTATCTCTAATACTGCTGAATATTTTCATCGACGATCCAATACTTTTTTTCGTTTACTCAGCTTCCAATTAGAAGATGTGTTTTCTGCATTTGACTGAAATTTCTTTTTATTTTTCTCTTGTTCGAAGTAAATCGCTGCCGCCAGTGCGGCGACTCTGCCTCTTTTTTCATTCATCCGGAAAAGAGATTCTTCCTCAGCAATAAAGTTGGTGGTGAAATCTCCCTTTATAAATCGTTTATGTTGAAGAACTTTTATAAGGAAGGGTATCGTACTATGGATACCTTGTAATTCATATTCGCCCAAGGCGCGGACCATACGTTCGATCGCCTCATTTCGTGTTGGTGCCCAGGCAATCAATTTTGAAATCATCGGATCATAATAAAGTGAAATTTCATTACCAGCGGTGACTCCGCTATCTTCCCTGATGCCAGGACCACTTGGTGGTGCGATATGATGAATTATACCCGGGGAGGGAGCAAAATTATTATCCGGATTTTCAGCATATATTCTGCACTCAATGGCATGACCCCAAAAGCATTCTACACTTTTGTTGAGAGTCATTTCCTGTCCGGAAGCAATCAAAAGCTGATCTTTAACAATATCCAAACCGGTGACCATCTCGGTAACCGGATGTTCAACCTGAAGTCGGGTGTTCATTTCTAAAAAATAGTATTTTCGGTTTTTATCAACAAGAAATTCAATCGTTCCTGCATTTTGATATCCACATGCCTCAGCTGCCTTAATCGCCGCCTCGCCCATTTGACTTCTCAATTCCCGATCGAGTAAAACGGACGGTGACTCTTCGATAACTTTCTGATGCCTCCTCTGAATAGAACATTCCCTCTCACCAAGATGAATAATGTTTCCTTTTGTGTCGGCTAATATTTGAAATTCAATATGACGGGGTTTTTCCAGAAATTTTTCAATATAGACATCGGAATTTCCGAATGCTGCTCCTGCTTCTCTTTGAGCTGCTTCAATAGAAAAATCCAGGTCGTCTGCTTTGTCAACCAGTCGCATTCCTTTGCCACCACCACCGGCTGCTGCCTTTACAAGAATTGGATATCCCACACTTTCTGCAATTTTAGATGCTGCTTTTTTGGATCGGATCGCTGTCTCAGTACCAGGAACGACCGGTACCCCGGCTTTTATCATTCGTTTACGAGCGGCTGTTTTATTACCCATCAGTTCAATTGCCTCGGGAGGAGGACCAACAAAAGAAATACCATTATCAACTATATTACGGGCAAAGTCTGCGTTCTCAGCCAGAAAACCATAACCGGGATGAACAGCTTCTGCACCTGATTTTTTACATATATCAATAATTTTATCCGAACGAAGATATGTATCAAGGGAGGTTTTTCCTTGTAAACTATAAGCTTCATCACAAAAATGAACGTAGGGCGCCTTCAAATCCAGATCAGAAAAAACCGCTACTGTTTTAATGCCAAGATCACGGCAGGTTCGGGCAATTCGTAAGGCAATTTCACCTCGATTTGCGATCAGTATTTTTTTAAACATAATATAAAAACCTCGAATGGATAGAATAAATATAGGCGATACTGATGTGCAAATCAATGTTTTACTGCTTGCGCAGTCTTATAAATTTGGTTAATTTAATCTTTATATCTATCGGTGAGGATTCTGATTTAAAATGAGTAAAATTGATCTGAGAAGCGATACCATAACTGTCCCAACCTCTGCAATGCGCATTTTTATGATTCGGGCGAACGTGGGAGATGATGTTTTTGGGGAAGATCCAACGGTCAATGATCTCCAAAATATGATTACGGAAATGTTGGACATGGAAGCCGCATTGTTCGTCCCAAGTGGAACTCAAGCCAATCAAATTTCTATAAATGCACATACCAATCCTGGTAATGAAGTCATCTGTGACTATAATTCACATATTTTTAATTATGAGTCCGGTGCTGCCGGAATGCTATCCGGTGTCCAGCTTCATCCGATTATTGGCAAGAACGGACACCCGACGGCGGAGCAAATAATACCTGCAATCCGTCCGGGGGATGATCATTTTCCTCAAACAAAATTAATTTGCCTGGAAAATACCCATAATCGCGCTGGCGGTACGATTTTTCCAATCGAAGAAATTGCAAAAATTCACACTATGGCAAAAGAACATAATCTTAAATTGCATCTGGATGGCGCCCGGTTGTGGAATGCTGCTATTGAAACAGGTAAAAGCCTGAAGGAATATGCCGCCTATTTTGATTCTGTCTCTCTCTGTTTTTCTAAAGGATTAGGAGCACCAGTGGGATCAATTGTTACCGGCTCTAAAGAATTCATAAAGAGAGCGCATTACTATCGCAAGGCCTATGGGGGTGGTATGAGACAGGCGGGAATTCTTGCTGCTGCATGTATTTTCGCGGTTGAAAATCATTTTGAAAGATTATCAGAAGATCATCGAAATGCCAGATTACTTGCTGAGGGATTGGTCAAAGTTGGGCCTTTTAAAGTTGATCTGGAATCAGTGCAAACCAATCTGATTATCACGGATGTTGAGAAAGGTTCAATTGATGCCTTTGAAATTATTGAACGTCTCAAAGAGAATGATATCCTGGCCATACCTTTTGGTTCCCATAAAATACGATTTGTTACTCATTTAAATATTACCCATCAGGATATAGAAACTTGTCTGCAGGTAATAACCAATCTATTTAAATAGGATCTCAATTGTATATCATTATATTAGGCGCCGGGGAAGTAGGTTATAGTCTGGCAAAACTGCTTTCCTACGAAAAACATGATATCGTTATCATCGAACCTGATCCGGGTCGGGCAAAACGTGCCCGGGAAAAATTGGATATACAGGTTTTCGAAGGAACTGGCAGCAGTCCGGATGATCTGCAGCAGGCAGGTGTTAAAAAAGCGGACATGTTTGTAGCCGTTACCAATAATGATGAAGTAAATCTGTTAGCCTGTCTGATCGCTAGTAAATTCGAGGTGCCAACAAAAATAGCGCGGGTAAAAAATCGTGAATTTACCCGTGAAGATTGTGCTTTAAACGCGAAAATGTTGGGTATCGATTTGATCATTCATCCTGAATCCGAAGTAGCAAAAGCGGTAGTGAATTTATTAAAATTAACCGCGGCAACGGATATTTTGGAATTTGCAGATGGAAAAATACTATTATTAGGTATTCAACTGGATAAAAGTTGTGAAATATTAGGTAAATCTTTAGTGGAAGTAGCAGGATCTCTGGAAAATCTGACTTTTCGGACAGTTGCAATCCTCAGGAGAGATAGAACAATTATTCCACGCGGTGCCGATATTTTTATGAAGAATGACCGGGTCTATGTCATGACGCAGCGGGAAAATTTGCCGGACGTTTTAAAAATCGCCGGCAAAGAAAATGTTAAAATGGAAAATGTCATGATTCTGGGTGGTGGACAAACCGGTATAGAGATAGCGGCTCAGCTGGAAGACACAATTAATGTTAAGATCATTGAATCGAATGTGGATAAAACACATGTGCTTGCCGATCAACTTCAAAAAACTCTGGTGATCAGAGGGGACGGAAGAGATATAAATCTTTTGGCTCTCGAAGGTATTATTGATATGGATGCATTTATCTCTGTAACTGGGGATGACGAAACCAATATTATATCCTGTCTGGTCGCCAAGCATTTAGAGGTACCGCGGATTATTTCTCTGATCAATAAAACAGATTATACACCGATTATACCCACTATCGGTATCGATGCGTTTGTTTCCAAACAAATAGTCACTGTAGATCAAATATTGAAATTTATTCGACGGGGATCTATCGTGAGTGTCGCTTCCATTCCGGGGCTGGCCGCGGAGGTTATTGAGTACATTGCTAACGATAATGCAAAAATTACCCGAAAACCGGTTAGTGAGATCCATTTTCCAAAAGGCGCATTGCTTGGTGCGGTTGTTCGGGGCAATGAATTTTTTATACCTGTCGGTGATTCACAACTTGAAGCAGGGGACAAAGTGGTTGTTTTTGCCATGCCAACAGCTATTAAAGAAGTTGAAAAACTGTTTACTTAAATTTATGAATTCGAAAATTGAATTTAGGCTTTGAAATTTCCCACCATTTATTGTATTTTTCTTTTATACTAGACTGGTTAATTTATAAATTTTAGATTTATCAAATGGCAACAGTAAAGTTTCCCCTTCGCCTGCCGGCGAAGGGGGAATTAAATCGTTGATTATAAGTTACTTATACTCTAAACATTATTTTTTTTGAATAATTCAGACTAGCTAATTAAATCATTAATACAAGTTTTTGAGGACCATATCAAACTTGCAAATATAAATATACGAGCGATATTATATATCGTTGGTGTTTTGCTCCTGTTTTTGGCGGGTACGATGTTGATCCCGGCTATAGTCTCAGTGATCTATAGAGAAGATGATTTGATCCCACTGACAATTTCGGCTGGTATTACAGCTGTTTCCGGGGTGCTGCTGATAATCACCTGTCGTGTCCAACATGAATTGCGTTTACGGGAAGGGTTTGCACTTGTTACATTGACCTGGATCAGTTTTGCCTTTTTGGGAGCGCTTCCGTTTTATATCTCCGGCTATATCCCATCATATACAGATGCTTTCTTCGAAACCATGTCGGGATTTACCACAACCGGGGCAAGTATCCTTTCAAATATTGAGCAATTGCCCCATGGGTTGTTATTTTGGCGATCATTTACGCATTGGTTGGGCGGCATGGGGATAATCCTGCTTTCTCTGGCAATTTTACCACTTTTGGGTGTAGGTGGAATGCAGTTATACAAAGTCGAAGTTCCGGGTCCGGAACATGACAAACTCCGACCGAAAATCAAAGATACCGCAAAGATATTATGGGAGGTATATCTCTTAATCTCGATAATTGAGATAATCCTTCTCTACTTTGCTGGAATGAATTTATTCGATGCAATATGTCATACCTTCGGAACCATGGCGACCGGCGGATTTTCAACAAAAAATGCCAGTATTGGACATTATAATAACGTCTGGGTTGACTACATCATCATCGTTTTTATGATTATTGCGGGCATCAATTTTTCACTTCATTATAAAGCGCTGCGTGGAAAAGTGTCGATATATGGCCGTGATCCGGAAACAAGATTTTTCTTTTTTCTGATTAGTGCCGGAGCATTAGTTATTATAGGAAACCTCTATTTTTCCTATAATTATACTCTTTTTGATGGAATACAAAAGGGCTTATTTCAGACTGTTTCTATTTTAACCACTACAGGATATAGTACTGCTGATTATGAAAAGTGGAGTAGTAGTTCACAAATTATACTCTTCTTATTTATGTTTTTAGGAGGTTGTGCAGGGTCTACCGGAGGAGCGATGAAAATTATGCGCTCCCTTGTTCTGTTAAAATTTGCAATAAATGAGATAAAACGATTGATCCACCCAAATGCTGTGTTACCAATACGAATTGGGCAGCGTTCTATACCAAGAGATATTGTTGGGAATATCGCAGGATTTTTTCTTATTTATATTGGAATATTTATTTTAGGTGTAATTTGTATGTCCCTGCTTGGCCTGGATGTTCTCAGTTCTCTTGGAGCAGCTGCCGCAAGTATTGGAAATATTGGTCCGGGACTGGGATCCGTTGGACCTACAGATAATTACGCTCATATCCCGGATATCGGGAAATGGATTCTCTCTTTTCTGATGCTTGTCGGGCGACTGGAAATTTATCCGGTGATAATATTTTTAACCCCGACATTTTGGAAAGAGTGATAAGTCAGAAGAAAACAATATTTGATATTAAATTGTAGGGACGTAGCATGCTACGTCCCTACATCTACATTTTGTACTGTACTTTAATCATATCAATATTGTAAAACCACGTTGTTTTTCAGCAAAAAAATAGTAAATTAATCATTATTCATTTTGGATTCATTCCATGATCGATATTGATCAGATAAAAAAAAGCCAGAAAACTTCTATATTTGGTAAATATATTTATTATTTCCCGGAAATTGATTCGACAAATGCTTATGCTAACCGACTGGCGCACGAAGGTGCTCCGGAAGGTACAGTGGTGATAACCGATTATCAGACAGAGGGAAAAGGGCGTCTGAACCGGGTTTGGGAGTCATCCCGAGAATCAAATATATTAATGAGTGTGGTTCTGAGGCCCAGACTTGATATTGAACGTGTGATAAAAATAACACTGGCTAGTTCAAAGATAATTGTGAGTTCTCTGGAAAGATTTCTGAAAAAATCCAAAATCGGGAAAATAAAATTTACTGTAAAATGGCCGAATGATATTCTTGCTAACGGAAAAAAGATCGCCGGAATCCTTACAGAAAGCAGCCTGAGAGAAAGAGATGTTGTTTTTGTCGTGGTTGGGATTGGTTTAAATGTTAACCAGGATTTATCAGAATTAAGCGGTGATGTTAGTGAAAATTCAACATCACTTTTCGCGGAAACGAATAAAAAATTCGACCGGGAGATGCTGATCTCTGAGATAATAACGGAATTTGAAAAACAGTATTTCAATCTTGAGCGAACTAATTATGGCCAGGTTCTAAAGGAATGGAAAAATCGATGTGATCATATCGGAAAAGAAATGGTGATTGAAACTCATGTCGCTACTGAGACTGGTAAATTTATAGATATCACTGAAAAGGGAATTCTTCTCTATATATCAGAGGATGATCAGGAAAGAGAGCTCGTCGCCGGGACGATTAAAAGTATGAAGGTTGCTCATGGATCTGATGGTTGATATCGGTAATACCCATACGGTCTTAGGTATTTTTGATAATAGTACCCTAAAAAGGCACTGGCGTGTGACCAGCCAGTTTTCACGCACCGAAGACGAAATCTGGGTTGTTGTTGATTCATTGTTTAATCTGGATAAACTGGATCTGGATCAGATTAAAGGTGTCTGTATATCCTCGGTTGTACCAGAACTCTCTCGAATATACCGGCGAATGGTTGAGAAGTATTTATCACTAAAACCCATGCACATCACTCCCGATTTAAATCTTGGTTTAAATATTTTATATCAAGATCCTTATTCTGTCGGCGCGGACCGTATTTGTAATGCCGTGGCAGGAAAGAGAAAATATGGTGTTCCGCTCATCGTTCTTGATTTTGGTACGGCGACTACTTTTGACTGTATAAACGAAAATGGCGATTATTTAGGTGGTGTAATTTGTCCCGGAATTGAAAGTGCTGCTGCTATTTTGCACCGTAAAGCGGCTAAACTTCCTAAAATTGAATTAATATTTCCTCCAAAGGTGATTGGACAAAATACCGAGGAGAGTATGCAAAGTGGTATCATGCATGGTTCAGTTGAGCTAATTGAAGGCCTGATCAGAAAAATAAAAAAAGAACTATCAGGAAATCCAAAAGTTGCGGCAACTGGCGGTCTTGCTCATACAATAGCAAAAAGAACTAAAGCTATCGATGTTGTTGACGAAAATTTAAATTTAGAAGGGATTTATCAGATTTATAAACAAAATCAATCATTAGGTAACTGATATATATGGCTGAAACTAAAGTTCTCTTATTTCATAAAGATGCATCTGTACTAAGAAAACTCTCCCAATCACTGAGTGGTTCGCAGTACTCGATTATCTCTTCTTCTGATTTGCAGTATACCCTGGAATTGGCCCGGCAGGAACACCCTCAGTTTCTCATCTGGGGTGATGCGCTAAATACTCAGACAAAGAAGGCAATTAGAACTCTTAAACAAACTGAACCCGGGGCCGGACTTTCTATCATCGCTGTTGAGGACTCAAATCATGCAGAATTATCTCAGCGTGTTGAAGCCCAGCAGTATGGTGTCGATGATTTTATCTCCGAGTTCGATGATGCTATCGAGATTCAATCCCGAATTCAATTTCATCAGAAATATATAAATCAGATAAGATTTAGTCAGAATAAAAGAAACCGGTTTAAAAAGTTAAGCGAAGTCACACTTAGTCTTATGTTAACGAGAGGCGTCGTTAATATCTGTGAATTATTAAATGATTTTTTTCTTGCTGCTTATCCCTTACGTTTTCATGCTATTGCCGTTGATGTAGCAAATACTGCGGATTTCGATTATTTTAATTTTTTCTCTAACGATGCTGAGAATGAAGTGGATCTTGATGTGATTAAAAAAGACCCTATCTGGAAAAGCTATTTTATTGCCAGCACGGAACTGGTTAAAGGGGAGATTGCTGAAGCAAATGTTCTAAAGACACTACATAAATGGGGAATAGATATCGAGACAGTATATCAATACCCGCTGGAGCCAAGAGGTAAAACCGTTGGTGTCGTATTATTCGCGCTGGAAAATGGTGCTTCTATCGATGAAGAAGAAGAGACGATGCTCTCAGCTCTCTCAAAATCTGTAGCTCAGCGTTTAACAGAAGTGAAACGAATCTATAGCCTTGATCGTGACGGTACAAAACAAAGACCCGTTGAAAAAAATTATTTTGAGAAACCTTCAGAAGAGGAAATGCTTGAGCTCTTATGTAAACTCATAATCAACTCGTTGCACCCGGATGTTTGCTTGTATATCAATTATCATGAAGGATTCAGGTTTCTGTATCCCAAGTACTGTTATAAGGGGGATGAACCGAATAATTTATTTGAAAAATATAAACCACCGGTTCTCATGGAAAAGGACTTTTCGGTATTTGAGTCTGTCATCGATGAAAAAAAGACATCTATTTATGATTTAAAAGAAAGCGAGCTGGCAAGCGAATTAAAAAAGTTACCCGGAATCGATCAACTGGAGATTAAACATATCATAGTTATTCCACTTTTGGTTGGTCAGACCATCCAGGGATTTTTTGTACTTGGTCGCGAAAGTTTTCTAAAAAAATTCAGTAGAAGTGAAATTCAGGAATCAGAAAACTTAATTGGCCGGGCCGCCTCTGCGTTTGAGGAAGATCAGATCCTGAAAACTGCGAAATTGACGGTAAAACAGCTGAACAGAATCTTTGATCTTGGAACCCAGTTAACGCTTGATCTTTCTTTAGAAGAAATTCTGAAAAAGATATGTAATGCTATCCGAAGAACCTTAGCCTGGAACGTTGTAATACTTGATATTAAAAGTGAGTATGATGAGACTTTCTCCAATATTCAGATTCTGGGTTTGAAGGAACAGGAATACAAGAAGTTGTTAAAATCAACCGGATATCCTCCTTTCGAATCACGGTTAAAAGTATCTTTCCAGATCAGTAACAGTTATTTTTATGATCATAAGTTAAAATACTTGGAGCACTCTCCATCATTAAAAGCAAAATTTGAATACCAAATTGGGAGTGAATGGAATGATGACGACTGGGTTTATGTACCGATTGTAAGCCGCGGGAAGCTACTTGGGGTGATTTCTCTGAATGATCCGGTTGAACGAAGACGTCCTAATGAGGAAAGAATTCGGTCGATTGAATATTTTGCCAATCAGGCCGCAGTTTTAATCGAAAATTACGAACTGGTTGAAGGCGTTAAATCTTCTGAGTTAAAATATCGCATGTTGGCCGAGACAATGACAATGGGACTGGTGACCTGCGATCCGAACCGCAAGATTATTTACGTTAACCAGAGTCTGGCCCAGCTTCTAAAATATGAATCACCGGATGATATGATTAACAGTGACCTTGGTGATTTTTGCGTGCCTAACTCCAAACACAAATTAATTAAAGCAGCACATGAATTGCTAACTAAAGATGAAGAATCTGCCAAAGAAGAGGATGCATCTCAGGGACATGAAATGGAACTGGTTGCAAAAGATGGTGAAGAAATTCCTTTCATGATTTACATGTCACCCTTTTATCAGCATGGTAAAAGAATCGGATTCTTTAATGTCCTGGCCGATCTGAGAAATCAAAGGAAGATGGAGAGATTAAAGGCAGATTTTAACTCGATGATCGTTCATGATCTTCGTTCTCCTTTAAACATCATTCAGGGATATGTGGATATTGTCAGGACTGAAGTGGTTGGAACCATCACTGAAGAACAGGCGGAATTACTAACAATCGCAAAAGAAAATGTTTTTAAAGTTCTAGAATTAATCGATAATTTTCTCATTGCTTCAAAACTTGATGCTGGTCATTTTCAAATTGAACCATCGATAAATTCTCTAAACGGATTAATCGAAACGTTATGGGATCACTATCAGGTTCTTGCTAATGAGAAGAAAATAAAATTAGAAAAAGATCTTGATGAGAATCTCCCTCTGGTCAGTTTTGATAAGTTCAGAATAGAACAGGTTGTCCGGAATTTTTTAAGCAACGCATTAAAATTCACACCACCAGAAGGAACGATTACCCTTACGACCAAGCTGAAAAAACAGCAAAGCGCGGATCCGAAAGATTTGCAGATGTCTGCAGAAGTCGTAGTACAAGATACTGGTGTTGGTATCTCTAACGAAGAGTTGGATAAAGTATTCAATAAATATGAGCAAACAGAAGCCGGTAAAGATGCTTCTCTCAAAGGAACTGGATTGGGACTGGCTATCTGTCGTGAAATTGTTGATCTGCACAATGGAAATGTATGGGTTGATAGTGTGTTTCACGAGGGTAGTAGGTTTGGGTTTTCACTACCTATTCAGGCAGTAAAATTATAGTTCTATCCTCAGAAAAAATTGTTCATTCTTGTTTCAACTTTTGTATATTTCCCTCATCTTTATTAACCTGATCTATTCATAGCGCGGCATCCCGATTCATCGGGACAAACAAAGAAAAGAAGTCCATGGATTCCTCCCGTGAAACGGGACAGGCCGAATTGACACGAAATAGAACAATTAACGATACAACAATACCTATGTCTGAAAAAATGCTCAAAAATGTCCGCACCCCACTCATGGAGCAATACTTGAAAATAAAGGCGGAATATCAGGATACAATTCTCCTTTATCGAATGGGTGATTTTTATGAAACTTTTTTTAAAGATGCCAAAACGATATCAAAAGAATTAGGAATTGCCCTTACTAAACGTGCACATGGTAAAAGTGCTGATGTACCTCTGGCTGGTTTTCCATATCATGCACTCGATAATTATCTCTATAAATTGGTCCAGGCCGGACATCGGGTCGCTATTTGTGAACAGGTCGAAGATCCCAAATTAGCAAAAGGTGTTGTAAAACGAGAAGTAATTGAAGTCGTAACACCGGGAGCGACATTATCCGAGAAACTTCTTGATCACAAATGTAATAATTTTCTGGCTGCGCTTGCATTCTCGGATAAAAGTATCGGCTTGGCCTTATCTGATATTTCCACAGGAGAATTTTACGCCGCGGAGATCAGGACTGAGCAATTGGTCGAGCAGATGTTTGCCTTCCAGCCAAAGGAAATTTTAGTCTCTGCTGCCCAGGCCGATGAACTTTCAACCTTCATTTCCGGTCATCTATCGGTAATTATTACCAAACGCGATGACTGGATGTTCAATTTTGATTATGCCCATGAACTTCTTCTAAACCATTTTCAGGTACATTCTCTCAATGGATTTGGCCTGGATCCGTTCCCTGCTGCAATCAGCGCTGCCGGGGCGGTAATAAATTATTTGCAAGAAAATTATAAATCCAGCCTGGACCACATCAGAAAATTACAGGTAATAAATCTATCGGAATTTATGATTCTGGATGAAGCGACCCGCAGAAATCTCGAAATCAAAGATACATTACGCGAAGGCAGGGATGGCCGAACCTTGATGGAAGTTATCGATGCTACAAAAACAGCAATGGGTGGACGATTAT
The DNA here is from genome assembly GCA_023132435.1 of Calditrichia bacterium. Lineage (GTDB taxonomy): Bacteria > Calditrichota > Calditrichia > JAJRVZ01 > JAJRVZ01 > JAGLYF01. The sequence goes on from JAGLYF010000272.1 coordinate 25,753, forward strand.
TACGTAAATGGATCAATCAACCCTTGCGTGTCGCAGAAGAAATCAACCGGCGGCTGGATCTCGTTGAAGAACTCTATCAGAGGAGAGAATTACAGGCAGAAATAGACACGATTCTCAGGAATTGCCCGGATATGGAGCGATTGATCGGAAAGGTTGCAACAGCACGCGCTCATGGCCGGGACCTGATATTTCTTAAAAATTCATTAAAAATCATACCTACTTTAAAGAAACTGATTGTAGAATCAAATCTACCCGGATTAAAAGAGGTCGCCTCTCATCTTAATGAACTGGATAAAATTGTCATCCTTATTGAAAATGCAATAGTCGATGATCCCCCGCTAATCCTGGGTGAAGGTGGAATAATCAGGAGAGGATACTCGGAAGAACTTGACAAAATATATGACATTGCTCATCATGGAAAAGAATGGTTGATCTCTGAGCAAGAAAAAGAACGTACAAAAACCGGTATTTCAACTTTAAAGATAAACTATAATAAAGTATTTGGCTACTATATCGAGGTAACCAAGGCTAATCTGGATAAAATACCGGCGGAATATATCCGAAAACAAACTCTGGTAAATGCTGAGCGGTTTATAACACCTGAATTGAAAGAGATGGAAGAAAAAATATTAACCGCGGAAGAAAAAATGAATTCTATGGAATATAATCTCTTTCAAAAAATACGCGAACAGGTATCTGCCGAGACGGAAAAAATTCAAGCTAATAGTAATATAATTGCGTTTCTTGATTGCATTTGTAGTTATGCGGTGGTAGCTGTCGAAAATGATTATGTTCGTCCCAGGATCTCAACGGATACAAATTTATACCTGAAAAAAAGCCGTCATCCGGTGGTGGAAAAATTTATGCAACCAGGAGAAGAATTCGTCCCAAATGATGCATCTCTCAATCCCGATGATGAACAAATATGGATTATTACCGGACCGAATATGGCCGGAAAATCGACATTCCTTCGGCAGGTTGGTCTTATTGTATTTATGGCCCAGATTGGCAGTTTTGTACCGGCTGAAGAAGCAGAAATTGGTCTGGTTGATCGTATTTTTACTCGCGTTGGAGCTTCAGATAATCTGGCCAGAGGGGAGAGTACATTTCTTATCGAGATGAATGAGACTGCAAATATCTTAAACAATGCTACCGATCATAGCCTCGTACTTCTGGACGAGATAGGGCGCGGAACAAGTACTTTTGATGGTCTGTCGATTGCCTGGGCTGTTTCTGAATATCTTCATAATGAAAAAACGATCCAGGCAAAAACTCTTTTTGCCACGCATTACCATGAATTGACAGAACTGGCAATTTTATATCCAAAGATAAAGAACTATAATGTGACTGTGGAAGAATGGAATAATAAAATTATTTTTCTGAGAAAAATTATTCCTGGTGGAACCGATAATTCTTATGGTATTCACGTCGCACAAATGGCTGGATTGCCACGTTCTGTGATTGAACGTGCCCGAGAAATTCTTACCAACCTTGAAGCCAACGAACTCTCTCCAAATCGTAAGCCAAAATTAGCTAAACGACATGCCGGTCGGGAAGTGGATCGCAACCAGGTGTCGCTTTTTTCTGCTCCTGAAACTTCACCCCTCGAAAAAGAATTAAAATCTATTGATTTAAATAAATTGACCCCTCTCGATGCTTTGATTAAGCTGAACGAGCTGAAAAAAATGCTCGAGGAGTGATCAAAATCTCCTCAGGGAAAATATTAGCTAACTAACAATTAAGATAAAAATGACGATATCAGATAAAGAACTAAGATCAAATATAAAAATAAAAAATTACCTGAATTAGTGATTTAAATTAAGAACTGTATCTAACTTCAATAGATATTGAAGATAAATGCCATTTTTTTCTTGCATTGGTTTTTTTTATGCATTAGATTTAAACTACTTAACATCTTATCCCATTTTTTTTGCCCGATATATAAAGGAGTTATTCGATGAAAACAGTCACGAAGAAAGATGTGGCGAAGCGGACAGCAAAGGCACTAAACGAAAAAATTTATACGACAGAGAAATTTGTCGATGCCATATTTACTGTTTTGCGGGAAATTTTATCTGAAGCAAATCCTGAGATCAGAATCGAAATCAGGGATTTTGGTGTATTCGAAGTTAAAAAAACCAAGCCAAAACCAAAAGCACGCAACCCCAGATCAGGTGAAATTATATATGTACCTGCCAGACGAAAAACTCACTTTAAAGCCGGAAAACTTTTGAAGGATGTTCTTAAGGTTCCTCTTTCAGAAGAAGAGTTATAAAAATTTTATCCGGTTGATAAATTAAAGACGTAGCATGTTACGTCTTTACAGCTTATTTTATTATTTAATCTCAATTTCCCCTGGTTACGACGTCTTTCCTCAAAACATATATTTTATTTATCGTTTCGTTCCGACGCAGAGCATCGGAACGAGAGCATCACTTGGTTACGACGCTCTGCGTCGTAACAAAATTTTTAAACCTTTTGAATTGTACAGACGCGATTAATCCCCTCTCTTGAGACTGATCGTGTCCCACATTTTTTAC
>JAGLYF010000273.1 GCA_023132435.1 Calditrichia bacterium
AAAATGTGGGACACGATCAGCTTAAGAAAGGGGGATAGGGGGTTGTTTGATATGGGATGCAGGATTCAACTTCTAACATCTCACATCGCCCATCTGGGATCCAACCTCCAATATCCAATATCCAATTTCTAACATCAAACATCATAAAAGGAAACCCAATTTATGAAAAGACGTGATTTTATTAAAGCAGGCGCTGCAGCCGGTGCAGCCTCTCTGATTTCACAATCTGCATCAGCAACAAAACTGATAAATATATTTCCTGACGATAAGATATCTCCTGTCGTGATCGCAAGCGCAAATGGAATAGAAGCCGTTAAAAAGGCTTACGAGATAATTGCTACTGGTAATGATGCCCTGGATGGTGTGATCGCTGGAGTAAACCTTGTCGAGGACGATCCTAATGATCATTCGGTTGGATTAGGAGGATTGCCAAATGAGGATGGTGTTGTTGAGCTCGATTCCTGTTGTATGCACGGTCCGACTCATAATGCCGGAGCGGTTGCCGCCATAAGGAATATCCGTAATCCATCCAAAGTAGCACGACTGGTTATGGAGCGTACTGATCATGTACTGATTGTAGGTAAGGGTGCTCTCCGTTTTGCCAGGAGACACGGTTTTGAGGAAGAAAATCTCCTTACCGACGAAACCCGAAAAATCTGGTTACATTGGAAAGAAAATATCTCGGATAAAGACGATTGGTTTCCACCGGAAGAGAAGGAACACAATCATTCTGTTCTGATGAATGAAAGATTAACCGGGACGATTAATTGTAACGCTCTGGATCTTAAGGGCAATCTTTCAGGTGTAACAACGACTAGTGGATTATCCTACAAAATTCCAGGACGGGTGGGAGACAGTCCTATAATAGGTGCCGGATTATACGTTGATAATGAGATAGGTGCTTGCGGATCAACGGGACGTGGAGAAGAAAATCTGAAGAATCTGAGTTCATTTATGGTTGTTGAGTTCATGCGGATGGGCCAATCACCGGAAGAAGCCTGTTTATCAATGTGCAAGAGAATCGTAGAACATGCCAGAGCGAGGTTTTTAAAAGATAAAAATGGCAATCCAAATTTTAACGTCAAATTTTATGCTATAAATAAAATGGGAGAGTTTGGTTCAGCCGCGATAAAAGGACCCTTTAAATATTCTGTTTGTGACTTAGAAGGTGCCAGACATAAAGAAGGCGCTTTTCTGATGAAAAATGAATCTTAATTTCTTGAAGCAGTAAAAGGTGAGGTCTTTGCCCAATGCAAAACCCTTATGTACCAAAACAGCATTCACACTAATCTATTCGCGATGATCTCAGCGAAATCACTTACCGGGAGATCTGAATTCAATTCATTACCGGCATCACGCAACATCGTCATACAAAATGGACAGGCTGTGCATAATTTTTCTGCATGAGTTTTCTCTGCCTCCTGAAATCGTTCTCTTCTCACCGCTTCCTGGCCTTCCTCTTCTTCCTTCCACATATTTCCACCTCCGGCTCCACAACAGAAGCTGCGATTACGAATTCGATCCATTTCTGATATTTTTATACCGGCCTTTTTCATACCCCGCCGCGGCTCGTCAAACACATTATTATGTCTTCCAAGATAACAAGGATCATGAAAGGTAATGTTTTCTTCTTCGTCAGAATTTATCTTTAATTTGCCTGTACTCAACATTTCATCAATTAATTGTGTGTGATGGATAACTTCATAGTTACCACCAAACTGAGGATATTCATTCTTGAGTGTATGCAGACAATGTGGGCATGTCGTGACAATTTTCTTTACATTCGCCCTGTTTAAGTTTTCAACATTGGATTCCGCCATCATAGCAAACAGGTATTCATTACCGGTTCTTCGGGCACTGTCCCCTGTACAGTTTTCTTTACTCCCCAGAACAGCAAAATTAACACCGGCAGCGTTGAGGATTTTAGTAAAAGATTGAGCAATTTTTTGTCCTCTTTGATCAAAAGCGCCTGCACAACCTACCCAAAAAAGAATATCAAACTCCGGCTTTTCTTCTACCGTTTTAACATCCAGACCAGGTTCTTCTTTTGCCCATTCCATCCGGTCTTTATTCATATTCCAGGGATTACCGTTCCGCTCCATTCCATTAAAAGCATTTTGAAGCTGACCTGGGAATTTCGCCTCCATTAGAACGCGATCGCGCCTGATATTGAGGATATCGTACATCGGTTCATTCCCAACCGGACAAATCTCGACACATGCCGCGCAGCTTGTACATGCCCAGAGTGCGGATTCTGTCAAACCATAGTCCAGTAAGGATTGATTTGTTTCTTCATCACCCGCAAATTTTGCACCATTTTGATTTAAAAAATACCGTTTGTTGATTTCAAGAGCGGATGGACTTAGTTCTTTTCCGGTTATATAGGCTGGACAAGCCATCTGACAACGATTACACATGATACAGGCATAAGCATCCAGTATCTGGGTTTTTTCCATATGCTCCATTTTGGCAATCCCAAACTGTTCAGCATTTTCATCCTCAAAATCTATTTTCTCCATTGTTCCCGGAGCAGAACGGTAGGGTTGAGTCAGATAGTTAAGCGGTCCCATAAACAGGTGAGCGTGTTTACTTTTAGGAAAATAGGGTATAAAAAGCAGGATAAGTCCTAATGCCAACCACCAGCAGACATGAAACAGAATTGTAAGTATTTCAGAGTCAGATCCTAGCCATAATGTTCCTACGATTGAGGCAAGTGGTTGCCACTGATCCGCTCCACCCATTGCCAGATAAAAACTTTCACCAAGAAACCGGAACCCAACATGAAAAAAGATAAATAAACCGACAATCAACGAATCCCTTTTTATGCCTTTCCGTGCTGAATCCAATAACAGGACATTTTCACGAATTTGCAATTCGTCGCTGGAAAAAACAAAGCGTCTAATCAGTAACGAAGATACCCCCACTAAGCCCAGAACACTAAAAATATCCACAAATAGCCTGTAGATATTTCCAATCAGTCCTGTACCCAGGAAGTGAAAATTGGCAATATAACCGGCTAAAACGTCGCCAAGGTTTACCAACATATACAGGATAAACGCCCAGGCCACCAGACTATGGATCAGGCTGACAACCGGTCTGCTCGTCAGTACAGTATTTTGAAGAAATAATGAAGATAAGCTTTTTAATAAACGCGACCCGAGATGATCAAAATGTAATTTACCCTGACCTTTATTAATAGCTTTGATCATGACCGAAAAAGAACGCCAACTGAGAAAAACGGAAAGGCACAGTGCCAGCAGAAAAACAATTTTCCCATAACTAGTAAGCATTTGCAGCCTCTTGGTTTTAAAGTATGGTGATATATATTTAAAAGATGTAGTCCATCTTGGAGATGGACTACATCTCTGATTATAAAATAATTTTTTCCGATGATGCAAAGATTAAATCGAATATAAATTTCTGTTAAATTAAAATCAAACGAAAACCCTGTATACCGGGCGATGGTAGTGTCCGTATATATTGATTATGAAAAGAATAATAAGAGGGTCGTAGGGGCCTTTAAGAAAATTCCACAACTTAAATAGTATAAAAATTTTACTATATTTTATAAATTATATTTAAAAAAATATTAGATTATTATCCGTAAATTATGACAATGAATAAGACGATTTTTAAGATAAAAAAAATAATTTTCTGTTTAATCTTATTTTTATTACTAGTGCACACTGCTCGAGCCGGCAGAAAATCTCTGGAAGAGGATATTGCCGACAGTTACCTGGAAGATTACAGTAAAATTGAAGCCGCATTTATCCTTTCCGGTGTTACCCATCCTGACAGCTTACAGCATTATATAAACTGGTACAATCAACTTTTGGCTAAAATAAAATCGTTCTCCTTTGATTTCGATGATCCCGTAGGCTCGGCCCGCACTGTTTTTATGTATCTGCACTCCGACTGGTTGAAAACCTATGCTCTAGAATCCACCACCCTGGCCGATATTGTCCGGAATAAAGAATATAACTGCGTATCAGCGACCATTTTATATAATATAATATGTGAAGATTTTGGCTGGTCCTGTGAAGCCTTTGAAACACCAACCCATGTGTATACGATTTTCAACAATTTCAGAGAGAACCTGATTGTTGAAAATACCAGCAGTATGGGTTTTGATATAATGAAAAATTTAAAATCTTATTCTAAATACCTGGCGCAGTATTATCCTAAAAGCGAGGTACTGCGCATAGGTTTGGATAAACTCTATTACCATGAAAACAGCAAGGGACGTGTTATCACCAACACTGAATTACTGGGGCTGTTGGCTTATAACCGGGCCTACTTTGCTAAAAAAAATAACGACTATAGAGCTTCCTATGAATATGTTTTGCTGGCTCAACAATTCAACCGGGATTCCAGGTCCAATGTTAAATTTGAAGTTGGGCTCTATTATACCTGGGGGAGTCACTTGTATTCAAATAAGGACTATATAGATGCTTTCACTGTTTTTGCCGATGGTTTTTACCGCTATCCTGATAACGAGGATTTCCTTAAGAATACATTTACTTCTTTTTATAAATCCCTTCAAAGCAATTGGCATAGAAAAGATTGGATGGAGAGCGCTCGTCTGATTGAAGAAATGATTGTTTTAGATATTTTGCAGGAACGGGATCACCAAACCATAAAACAATTTCTTATAAACTGGCAACATTATTTTAATATTAAAAATGATGAGCAATCCTCTAACCAAGTCAAACGTTATTTGGAGATGTTTGGCTCCTGATATAATTAACAATTGTTCATGAATATTGTCACAAAAACCACCAAGATCATAGTCGTTCAGCACCTTTAGAAACATGTTCTCATTAATGAGGATGCGTTCTACGCCAGTTAAATTGATTGTTTATAAATTGTTAAGTAAGAGAAAAACGGCTGGCAATTAATTTTTTCTTTATCGGGCTAAGATAATCTACGAATAATATACCATTGAGATGGTCTATTTCATGTTGAAGAACCCGTGACATCCAGCCGGAATATTTCTCGGTTTTTGCTTCACCAGTTGGTGTATAATATTTCAGAAGAATTTCTTCAGGACGTGTCACATCCTCATGAACCTCTGGAACAGACAGACAACCCTCCTCAAGGGTGCACTCACCCATTGATTCGATAATAACCGGATTAACAAATACCATTGGTTCTGCTTCTTCCTCGAGTGGTGATATATCGATGACCAGAAACCGCCTGGATATTCCAACCTGAGGTGCAGCAAGACCAATGCCATCAGAATCGTGCATAATATCGATCATCTCTTCCCCAAGACGGACAAGTTTATCATCAAACTCATCCACTTCCGAGGCGACCTGTCTCAATATGTCATCACCAATAATTCTTATCTTCAATACGAACAATCCGTATAAAATAATATTTCTAAATATTTATCTTATTGATTAAAAAATAGTTTCTATATATTAGTAATTTACTTTCAAATTGACAACTCTTATAACCGGATCTTTAAATTTACTACTAATAAAAAAAGCCCCTGCACATGAGGGGCTTCTATCTTCAACGGAGGTTTTCCCCGACCTTCATTAAAAAAATTATGCCTGAAAGGAACTACATCACTCCAGTCTATTGGTTTTACTATTTAACTACCTTTGTAACCAGTTTTTTGATAAAACTATTTCCAAAAACTTATTTTTTTAATCACATCCTGTTTTTCAATTTTGCCCTGTGCTATCTGTTCGCGATGATTTTCAAAAATTTGTGCTGTAGCCTCAGGACGAGGTCCCCAACGGCCATTCACCTCGGCGATTTTCCTGATAATTGGTAACAAAGCCAGTGAATCACCACACCAGGGTTCAGTGATTATTAAAATTATTAACCGCTTGTAACCGGATATCTTTGCGGCGATTTTCTTATCGATAGAAAATTTTTTATAATGCAACTCATGTATATTAAGATTATTACCCAACATATCAACATATTCCTGATATGGTAAGGCCATATTATACTCACTTGCTAAATTCAACTCACCTCCTGTTTTATTTTTTTATAAATTTTTTTTTTATATTGTGTCTTTTATCAACTGAAAAAAATAAAAATTTAATAATATATAACCATATCATAGAAGAACAAAGGTATTATCGGATGAAATTTAGTTCACGAACCTGGCTGCTATTAGGGATTCTGTATATTGGTTATATTGTTTATGGTACCTTATTACCCTTCAATTTCTCATTCTCCTTTGAAGTAATTCAGAGTAATCTTGGAAATATTGAGTGGATTGAAGAATATAGACAATCCTTTTTTAGTACAAAAAATATCGATGCAATCGCCAATATCCTTTTCTTTGTTCCACTGGGGATCATTATTTACAATGTCCGCTATGCACTGGGCCACAGAAGAAAATATATCTTTGATATCGGGTTGGCTGCGCTCTCCGGTTTATTTCTTAGTCTTATCATTGAATTGATGCAACTACTTATCGAGGAGAGAACAACCTCTCTGATAGATATTCTGATGAACACACTCGGTTGTTTTTCCGGTGCAATACTTTCCTTTATTTTCTCTCAATTTCTAACCCTGTCAACCCGACAAAAAATAGCCTCTTTTTTTAGAAACCTGCCGAATATAGTTCTTTTAATTCCTTTTCTGTTAATTAATTTTTTGCTCTCAGAAAATATTTCCCTAAAATTTTTAAAATCCGAAAAAATCGAAACTTTCAATTTTAATTGGGAATATATTATCAGTCCACTATGGATATGGCTAATCTTATATGCATACATACCAATCGGGATCTTAGTTGTACGTATGATCAGAAATCGCGTTAAAAACCTTCCATTAGCAGTGATTCACCTCTTGAGTTTGTTTATTGCTCTAATAATCATCGGAACCATTGAATTTATAAAACATGATGGAAATACATCATCAATAGCATTAGTGAACATCATTTTTGGGGTATTTGGAATACTAATTGGGATTGCATTCTCAGAGATACTAAGATTAGACCGATTAAATATGAATAATACCGATCGCCGTCGGACAACAATTATACTCACCGGAATTTTCATTTTTTTAGGATCAATAATACTCTATAAATTCGCTTATCCTTTTACGTTTAACCTGTCAAAATCCTACATCTTTGATAAAGTATTATTTTCACTTTTATCTATGTATTCATTTATACCATTTTCTGGTTTTCAAAAACTGTTCATTTACTCTCTTCAAAATATCCTGCTTTTCGTTCCTGTTGGGATAATTATCAGTGAATTGGAACTCTACTTAGACACTAAAAAGAAAATGCTTATTTTGGTAACATCTTCAATTTTGTTAATTCTGATTTCATTTACAATTCAAATTCTAAATCTAAATCAAACACCATTTGTATATGAAGTGCCCACAAATGTACTGGGAATATTTATCGGATATTTCATTTGGTATGGCTTTCGCAGAGGAAGTAATATTGATGTAATAAATTAATGTAAAGACACGATTAATTTTTAGTTTTCTCTGTACCAGCTTTGTGTAGTGTAAAATAACTTCTCAATAATTCTGTCAGGTTTAAACTGTAACAAATGCGACCAATTCTACGATGAGGAGGATTACCCTCAAAGAATTCAGATATGTTTCCGCTACCTTGTTCATAAAAAAATTGACCCAGGGTTTCCAGATAGCTGTTTAAACTGTCGATTACCTGTTGGTTGTTACCTCGTAATTTCAATACCGCATCAATATACATACCAATAGTCCAGGGCCAAATGGAACCAACAAAATAGTCTGATTTGTGGTTATTTCTTGAACTTTCCAGACGGCCTTTATAGTTTTTTTCGTTAGGGGAAAGACTTCGCAAACCGAGGGGCGTTAACAGGTATTCTTCAATTTGTTTTAATACCAGAATACCACGTTCAACATCCAACATACTAAAGGGAAGCGCAACAAGAAATATTTGACTGATAGAAAGCGTCTCATCTGACAGATCACCATTAATACAATCATAGTATCGCAGAAGTTTTGTGCTCCAAAACTCTTTTTGGAAAGATTTCTTTGTCAATTCAGCCATATCCGCATATTTCTTGGCTTGTCTATTCTTTCCGGTTTCCCGGGAGAAAAATTCCATAATTTTCAAACTGTTATACCAAAGGGCGTTGATTTCACATATTTTTCCATAGCGGATGTCACCATTTTGATCCCCCCCATGGGGAAACCAGCTGGTATTTACAGTTTTACTACCCGAAAAGATCAGGCCATCAATATCCTGATAGATGAGCTGATTTGTTCCTTTAGAATATATATCGATCACATTCCGACAGGATTCAAGCAAGTTTTCTTCAATGAATTTCAGATCGATTCTATGATTATATAAATAGTATAATAAATTAATAAAAATTAGATTTATATCCGCTGGCTGATTCTTATTTGATTTCTTTTTAGATGTAATTTCGGCCGGCAAAAGATTCTGTTTTAAAAATTCAACATAAATAAGCAAAGTTTTTTCAATTTGTTCTTTATCTTTTTCGAGTAACGTCAAACCCCATAGAGAAAAAAGCATTTCTCTCGTATTCTGATCATCTTTTGGGTAATTAGAGACATGAAGTGGTACAGTACCCGAACCTCTTTTTGTTAATATTTCTATTCTCTTTGAGATATCTTTGGCAACCTGGGGCAATTCTTCTAATTCGGGATTATAGTCGCGTCTAAATTCCTTTTCTTTCCGGAACATTGATTCATATTCCAGATTAGTCTGTTCTTCCAAAGAAATGAACATTTCAAATGTGTCATATGGCTCAAGTGTAAAGGAAAAAAATCCCGGATTAAAAAGATCTTCTGTCATTTCATCAGAGCTATTTTGCTTCCTTCGAAAATCTTTATCATATAGATAATTATGGTGCCACAGAGGAGCGGATATGTACTCTCCCTTCTGAAAGTAGATTTTTAACTCGGGAATATTATCTTTTGGAGCTAATTTGACGACCCCGCTTTCCAGATAGCTATCGGTGTTGATGTTAGACACTTCATGAGACAGATCACTGATTTCCCTTCCGGCCAGCATAGGTTTTAATACGAAGTTGAGGGGTGGACCTTGGTTTTTGTAAGCGTAACGTATTACCAAGGTATGTTGGTCATGAAGCATGAAGATTGTTTTTTCTATCTTTTTACCGCCTATCTCAAATTGAAATTTAGGGAAGGGATCGATTGAGAAGTGCACCATGTATTGAAATCCATCCGGATAAATTCCACCGGTAAACTGGTTTGTTGATAATTCATAAACTTGTTTACCAATGAAAATGGATTCTTCGAATTTCGAGAGAATGATTGTTTTTTCAGATTTACTTCCGACTGGAATAACAAATAGTCCATGATGACGGCGACTATTCAAGCAATAAATGGTTGAGGAAGCATAACCACCTAAGTTGTTTGTTTCTAACCATTCCTTATTGGCCGCCAGGTTAAAATTACCACAAACATTTATATCAAAATCAATCTTCATATACTAGAATTAACTAATTTCACCATCAAAATTTTACATCTCGTTTCTCGCTTCTCGTATCTCATATCTCACAACCCCCTACCCCTCCCGCAGTTGCGGGACGGGCTCTTTTCTAATCACGCCAGT
>JAGLYF010000274.1 GCA_023132435.1 Calditrichia bacterium
CCGGCGAAGGGGGAATAGATCTTTACCATCCAACATCCAGCATCCGGACAAAAACCTCAGTTAATATAAACCCAAAAGATATCTGAAATGTGACAGAAATAACAAATTTAAGTGTCTAATTCTTAAAATCTTACGCTCTCGGATGATAGTCTTTATACTCCTGTTGCAGATAAGATCTATCCAAATGCGTATAAATTTGTGTGGTTGATATATCCGAATGTCCCAGCATTTCCTGAACCGCACGTAAATCTGCTCCACCCTCCAGGAGATGAGTTGCAAAAGAATGTCGGAAAGTATGTGGATGAACTTCCTTCCGAATACCACTTTCCCTGATATATTTTTGCAAAATTTTCCAAAATCCCATCCGGCTCATTATTGTTCCTCTTATACTGAGAAAAGCAGCGCCATTCGAACGTTGATGTTTATCCAGAACCGGACGACTTAATTCAAGATATTTTTTAACCCAATTTAAGGCACGGATGGAGATTGGCACCAACCTTTGCTTTGAGCCTTTTCCTAATATCCTTATAAATTCTTCCTTAAAATATATTTCTCTGAGCAGTAGAGTTAATAATTCGGAAATTCTTAGTCCACAGGCATATAATACTTCAATCATTGCCCGATCCCTTAATCCCAGGGGATCATCAATTGATATATTTAGATAAAGCAGCTCAATTTCATCAAAAGTCAGAACCGACGGTAAATGCCGGCGAAGTTTTGGACCATCCACATGTTCACTTGGATCTGACTTAATCAAGTCCTCCGAAATAAGAAACAAGTGAAAAGAACGTATGGAAGATAAATTCCTTGCTAGTGTTGAAGTACTTAATCCCAGTTCTGATAAAAGCTGAAGTAATCTGCGAATATGTTTTGATTGTATATATTCCGGTCGGTTAATCTTTTGCGTACTTAAATAATTTATATAACGTTCAAGATCATTTTTATATGAAGAGACAGAGTTATCTGATAAATTTTTTTCAAATCTTAAATAATTTATATATTGCTGAAGATAATCAGTCATTTACTTAATTAGAATCCGGATTTTCTTCCAATAAATGTTCTGCGAGGGATAATGCTACCCCGGAAACCATAACTTCCGGTTCGAGTTTAGTAAAATCACTAGATAGAAGAGAAGCATCTACATTACTGTATATTGAACAGGCGGCAGCCTTTTCAACAATAATCCCCGAAAGATGACCGTTAAGTTCTCCGATAAAAACTACTTCACCAAGCACATCGCTGGCCACAAATCCTGTGCAGAAATGTAATTGAGCATGAGCGCTAGAAGTAAATACACTAATAAGATTTCCTGTTCTAACCCCAATTGGAATTTCAGAGTATATTTCCAGAGTCAGTTTCCTGTTTTGTTCTATATTTTCCAATACTGCCCTGAATTGATTGCCCCTCTTGGAAAACTTTATTTCTAAAACGTTTTCAATTTTTGCAATATTTTTCTCAGTAAATTTAAACTTCATCAATTCTTCCTTATTACTTTGGTTACCTCGCTTCTACGAAAAAAAATTTATAATGTTATCAATTTTCATAACTCCGGGATAATAAAATCCTTCCGCGAATTTTACTCCGATCTGTTGACCTAAGAACTCTGCCCGTGTTACAATAAATTTTAAAAATTCCGGTTTGTTAATGTATGTCGAAACCCCATCCTTCGAAGACGACGAAAATTGGGAAACATATGCTTTTATTGATTCTAACTTCTGATCCATTTCATCAGATATATCAACCACAAATGTCGGATCAACGAATTTATATAACATATAATAGATTATGGTTTTGGGCCTGAATGGCTCCTGACCGGTCTCTATTTTCTTTAATCCGGCATCAAATATTGATCGTTTTAGAAGACCAGAAGCAGATTCATGGTCAGGATGACGATCCTCCCAATAGGGTATCAAACAAATCTTCGGTCGTAGTGATCTAATTGCTTTAATAATTTCCTGGCGATTCTCCCCTGAGATATCAAGTGAACCATCACTCAGGCCTAGATTTAACCTGATATCTAATTCTAAAATCTGTTTGGCTTTATCCGCTTCGGCCAACCGTGTCTCTATATCGCCATTGGTACTCAGTTCACCACGTGTTAAATCAACAATTGCTGTTGAGAAACCCTGTTTCTTTAATTTGATCAGCGCCCCGCCGCAAAACAACTCAACATCATCGGGATGGGGTCCAAATGCCAAACAATCAATACTATTCAAAAATTCTCCGTAAAACCTGTTTTCCTTAGATGCGGTTCATTGTTCACAGATGGATCTAATTTAATTTTCTGATTTTTTATCTAAATCAGATTTGAAACAACCGATCTTTCATCATATCAAAATCGTGAACTGAAAAAATACCCAAACTGATTGTTTATAGGATGACGACGTAAAAGTTAAAGAATTAACACCTTAAATGAAATAAAAATAATGGTATTATTCGTAAAGCCCCATTGCCTTCATTTTACGCCAAAGAGTTGTCCGACCAATACCAAGTTTTTTGGCCACCACTGATTTATTCCAGTGATGATCCTGTAATAATCGGACGAGTTCATTCTTTTGGGTAGTGCCGGTCACCGGAGAAATTACCGGTTCAAGATAGTTTCGTTGTCTTTTTATATTTGGTGGTAGTTTTGATAAATGAATAATGATACCTGTGGTTCTGGCAAAAGCATATTCTATAGCGTTCTCCAGTTCTCGAATATTTCCTGGCCAGGAATATGCCAGAAGACATTCCATCGCTTCATCATCAATATCACTGATCTTTTTATGAGAGGTCATCGATAGTTTATTTATGAAATGTCTGATCAGGTAAGGAATATCATCTCTTCTTTCCCTTAGTGGCGGAACATCAATCGGTATCACATTCAAACGGTAATATAAATCATCACGGAATTTACCTTGATTGATTGCCTGTTCAATTTCAATATTCGTCGCTGCAATCACACGGACATCTACCTTTCGTGTCACCGATTCCCCTACCCGTTCAAAGGTTCCTTCCTGCAATACACGAAGCAATTGTAATTGCATCTGCAGAGGTATTTCAGCAATTTCATCCAGAAAGATAGTACCGCCATCCGCCATCTCAAACCGTCCAATCCTGTTAGATCTTGCATCGGTAAAAGCGCCGCGTACATGTCCAAATAATTCACTTGATAAGAGCTGAGGAGGAAAAACTGAACAGTTCACCTTTATATATGGCTTATCAGCACGAGTACTCTCTGCTTGTATCGCGTTTGCGATAAGTTCCTTACCTGTACCGGATTCCCCTCCTAACATTACACTTGAATTGGTTTCGGCAATTTCCCGAATTAAAGTATAAATCTCCCGCATAACTTTACTCTGACCAATGATTCCATGAAATTGACTTTGTTTGATTAAAGAATTTTGTACATTTTCCAGATAAGACATATCACGAAATGACACAACGCCACCTATGGGATTTGATTTCGCAGTCCTAAAAACAGCAGCATTCATCTTTATTGGTACTTCTTTTCCATTTCTGGTAATTAACGTATTTTCCACATCCTGCAAATTTTCACCATTTTCCAGGACCCGGGCAATCGGACAATCCTTTACACAACGATCGGAACTCAGCACATTTTTACAAAATTTACCGAGAACTTCATCTCTTTTATAACCGGTGATCTTTTCAGCAGCACGATTAAAACTGTTTATTCGAAAATCTTTATTTACAGTGTAGATACCCTCGGCTAATGAATCGAGTATATCCTGCGTAAATTCATAAGGTAGACCCATGTGTTTCAATCCCATTAAAAAGTGAAACGGTTGAAATGATTTGTTTCAAATATAATGTGATTTTTTGAACAAGTCAATGCGAATTAATAGTTTTTAGAGGTTTTATAGCGGTATATAACAGGATATCACACTTTTCGTGTTATACTGTAGAGACGTAGCATGTCGAAGACCCCGTTTTACGGTCGAAAGACCTCGTCATTCGAGGGTGCTACGTCTCTACAGTATTTGGAAAGGGATTGGCTTAGCTATCCTCTACCATAACTGCCGTACCATAAACCATAATTTCTGCAGCGCTTTGCATGATATAGGAGGTACTAAACCGGATTCCAACAATTCCATTAGCCCCTAATTCTTCAGCCGCGGCAATCATACGATCCATCGCCTGTTCGCGCGATTGAGCTAACAATTTAGTGTATTCTTCGATCTCTCCTCCGACCAGATTCTTTAAGGCAGCGATAATATCCCGGCCGATATTACGAGCCCTGATCGTATTTCCTTTAACCAGACCAAATGTCTTGGTAATTTTTTTATCTGGAATGTCTTGCGTTGATGTCAGTATCATCTTTCGACCTCCCTGTATTTGTCAACCCGCCGTACCATCAGTTTTTCACGCAGGATTGAAACTATTAATATTATGATCCCGATCATGAAAATAAAAATCCCCACCTTTAATAAGGGATGAATATACTGGTTAGCAATAAGTTTATCTAAAAACGCCCAGCCGGCGAAACAAAGGATAATTATCGCACCTAGTGAAAGGAATAACCAGCTGAGTCCGCGTTCAATCCTGTTATAGATATGTTTCCAATAGTCGTCCCAATAAAATTCGGGTAACTTTTTAAACTTCATTTTGCTCGTTACCTCCTTTACTTTTTTTATCGAAGCGTAATCATCCGAGCATTTCTTACATGTTTCCAGGTGCTCTTTTACTCCACTAATCTGATCGTCATCTAGTTCTTCATCAAGAAGAGCCATTATTCTAAGAGACATTTCTTCACAGGAGATATCTCTTCTTTTCATTTGAATCCCTCCAGAATTTTTGCCAATTTTTTTCTCGCGTAAAATAATCTGGACATGACACTTCCTACAGGGATGCTCAGCGCCTCAGCTATTTCTTTATATGACATTTCTTGAAACTCTTTTAATATTATTATTTCCCGGTCATCTTTTTTTAATTGCATCAGGCCTTTCCAAAGCAAATCTCTCATCTCATTTTCCTCAAATACTTCCGCCGGATTTGCAGCCGGAGAGAGATAAAGCGATGGTCCTTCGGTTTCATCTGCATCTGAAAAAACAATATTTCTTCGTTTTATACGTTTATAATGATTGATGCATAAATTTTTAAGGATTTTATAGAACCACGTGTAAAAATTTCTACCTGGTTGGAAAGTCTTTATTGCCTTGAAAGCCTTAAAAAATGCTTCCTGAGATAAATCTAACGCATCATCCCGGTTTCCCGTTATCAATAGGGCAGCGTAAAATGCTCTGGTTTTATATTTCTCAACTAAGATACGATAACTCTCAGTTTTACCCAACTGACAATCCTCAATCGCTTGCTGATCTTCATCCATTAAGAATACCTTAATATGAAGTTATATACATTTGAAGTATTTGTTTATTCAAAGAGAATAAAAAAATGTAGGGGCGGGTCTCTGTGCCCGCCCTCTTTCTGAAAATATAATTGATATAGAAGCATCAGTGAAGGATCTTACCCGGTTATAAACACCCGGAACTATCAGTAAAAAAAATATCTTGACTTTTTTAGTTCTTATGCCGTTGTATTATTCTCAGTATCGGGATACTTTTTAAACTTATTAACATAAATAATCAAACCCAAACCACATATAAAAAGCAGAATACTGAAAAACTGTGCCTGTGTGAACAGTCCAAATATCTCGATTGGATGTGTACGAAAAAATTCAGTAAAAAACCGCTCCATACCCATAAACATCCCAAAAAGTCCAAATAGCGTTCCTGGCCTGAAATCTTTTTTCCGGATGAACCACAAAAGTAAAAATAGTGATATTAATAAAGTAGCGTCATAGAGTGGCGTAGGATGCACCTTCTCCATAGTCGGTACAACCCCATTTGGAAAAGACATAGCCCAGGGCACATCCGAAGGCGGGCCATAACAACCATCACCTGACAAAAAGCAGCCGATTCTACCCATCCCCTGCCCCATTAATAACAAAGGAGCCAATAAATCACCGACTAAGAGAAATGGCAAACCTTTTTTTCTGATCCACCATGTAACGGCTAAAAGTCCCCCCAGCAAACCACCATACCACACCAGACCAGCACCGGAAAAAACTGTTCCAAAAAAGTCCTCTTTTACTAAAGAAGGATTATCAATCAAAAAATAAATTTTTGAACCGATAATTCCACCAATAATCGCTGCTATAATGATCGTTCCTGCTAATTCTTTTTTACGTCCCACACGAGCAAGTTCACGTTCCAGTAAATAGCCGCCAAGCAAAAATCCAATCGCTGCCATCAATCCATAACTGTATATAGTAAGAGGACCGATTTTCAATAGTTCCGGATACATATTATACTATCTCCTTCCTCGAAATTGACTATTTTATTATCATATTTATAGTTTTCCAGTCCTAAAAAATAAGACCTCAAAATCTGAAAACCAGATCAAATATCAATATAATAAAATTAATACCCATATTCAGTAGTTTTCCACACGCTGCCATAAAAATAAATCAGATTGTTATATATTAACCACTGAGGACACTGAGAAAATATTGTATTTCGTTTAATACAACCACATCCAAAATCCCGTCCCTACTTGATAATTGAATATTCCTTGTTGAATATTGGAACTTCTGCAGGCCGTACCTACGGCACTAAATATTTATGTCGTTTTCCATTACCCGGCACTTCCCTGCCCGCCCACTGGCGTGGCGTACCGGGCTCGTCATAGGCCGCCCCTCCGGGGCTTTTTATTTTGTAGCTAATTTAGTTTACGGATTAAATAAATACATAAATCCGTGTCATCCGTGGTCTATTACAACCCCCTAGCCCCCTTTTCTAATCACGCCAGTAGGCGGATTCGCCTGCCGGCGAAGGGGGAACAGATCTCTGCCATTCGACATCTAGTATCCAGTATCCAGCATCCAGCATCGAGTATCGAGTATCCAGCA
Organism: Calditrichia bacterium; assembly: GCA_023132435.1. Lineage (GTDB taxonomy): Bacteria > Calditrichota > Calditrichia > JAJRVZ01 > JAJRVZ01 > JAGLYF01. The sequence goes on from JAGLYF010000274.1 coordinate 6,908, forward strand.
TCCAGCAACGAGCAACGAGTAACGAGAAACGAGAAACGAGCGACGAGTATCCAGTCTGAAATTGCGCGTAATTTCAGAAAACCATGTATTTAAAACAAATATAAATTGTTGATTATTTATAATTGGAAAAAATTTTTGTAAATTAATTTGCTCAGTTACTGAATAAATAAAATTTTGGAACTATGATGACAAATCCCAAAAAATCATCCCAATTATCGGCAGTTGAAGAAATTGCCATTAAACGTTCAGGAGATCAGCTAAGATATCCGCCAATTGAAAAAATAAATGTTATTGTTGTGGATAATTTTCCTGAGTTGGGAAAATTAGCCGCTTTTCGGTTTCTGGAATGGGCACAAAATAACGAGGGTTCGTCCATATCGTTGCCAACCGGAAAGACTCCCGAGCACTTTATAAAATGGGTGATACGTCTTCTAACTCAATGGAAAACACCATCCATTAAAAAAATACTTACTGAAAATGGTGTTGATCCGGATCGTAAACCGGATATGAAAAGTTTTCACTTTGTTCAAATCGATGAGTTCTATCCAATTAATACAAAACAACAGAATAGTTTTTTCTATTACGTAAACAAATTTTATATAAATGGTTTTGGCTTAGATCCGAAAAAAGCTTTACTCATAAATCCCAATGTCATTGGTGTTCCGGAAAACGAAACACTGGAGACCATCTGGCCTGATAATAAAGTTGATCTTGATCTGCGTATCAGACAACCAAAAACAGCACAGGAGATCAAACAGACAAAAGTCCTGGAAGCGGTTGATCAGTTTTGCACCGATTATGAGAGCAAAATCCGCTCACTTGGAGGAATCGGATTTTTCCTCGGTGGTATTGGACCGGATGGCCATATTGGTTTTAATGTAATGGGATCCGATCATTATTCTACAACACGCCTTACCCCTACCAATTATGAGACACAGGCTGCCGCTGCCTCCGATTTGGGAGGAATAGAAATTTCCCGGAATTGTCTGGTAATTACCGTTGGTTTAAAGACAATTATTCATAATCCTGAAACAGTCGCTATTATCATTGCTTCCGGGGAAGCTAAAGCAAAAATTGTATTTGACGCCATCCAGCAGCCAAAAGATAATACTTATCCGGCAACTGTCTTGCAGGATTTGAAAAACGCGGCCTTTTATCTTACCCATGGTGCGGCAAAACTACTCACAGAACGTCGCTATCTACAGATAAAAAAGAGAAAAGTCATCAATCCAATCGACGAGCAGCAAATAATAATAGATCTGGCCTTAGAAAAAAATAAGCGATTAGTAGACTTATCAAAAAAAGATTTCGAATCAATCCGCAGTAGCAAGGAAATCCTCAACAGAGACATAAAAAATATCAAAGAAGAACTTACTCAATTGGAAGAAGAGCTAAAAAGAAGATTCACTTCTTCACTAGAGATACCAAAAAACAAAATTATTTTGCACACCGCTCCCCATCATGATGATATCATGCTGGGATATTTACCCTATATTGTCCGACTGGTTCGTGAACAATCAAATGAGCATTATTTTAACTATCTGACAAGTGGTTTTACAGCTGTCACAAACGAGTATATGTACAAACTCCTTAAAAGGTTACGGTGGTTTTTAGAAAGAAAAGATTTTTTAGATCTTGCTGATTCGAATTATTATGATCCGGAAAACATAATTGCGCGTAATCGTGATGTCTGGGTTTACCTGGATGGTGAAGCTGCCAATAGTGAAATATTAAAAGAAGAAGGGGAATCCCGTCGTTTAATGCGAAACCTGATTGAAATTTTTGAAGAGGACAATATTGATAACTTACATAATCGGGCGGACGAGTTGCTTAATTATTTTAAAACCCAATATCCGGGGAAAAAAGATCTCGCTTATATTCAACAATTAAAAGGTATGACTCGCGAGTGGGAGGCCGATCTGCTCTGGGGATATTTTGGTTTTAACTGTTCCTCCATTATTCATTCGCGTCTGGGTTTCTATAAAGGAGATATTTTTACGGAAGATCCTACGGTCGAGAGAGATATTGTACCAGTCCTCGATAACCTTAAGAAAATAAATCCGGATATCATTACAGTCGCACTGGACCCGGAAAGCAGTGGACCTGACACCCATTATAAAGTTCTCCAGGCAGTTTCAGAAGCGCTGAAAATACATCGTAAAAAATCCGGGAGAGAGGATATAGAGATATGGGGATATAGAAATGTCTGGTTTCGTTATCATCTGGCAGATGCCAATGCTTACATTCCCGTAACACTAAATACTTTTGCCATACTACAGAATTCGTTTATGAATTCTTTTGGATCACAGGCTGAAGCATCTTTTCCCAGTTATGAACACGATGGACCATTTTCTGAACTCGCTCAAAAAATACAGGTCGAACAGTATCAAATGTTGAAAACATTGCTCGGAAGAGCCTTTTTTTACGAGAGTGAAGACTCAAGAACCCGATCGACAAGAGGAGTGGTATTGCTAAAGAAAATGACCATGGACGAATTTTTCGAACGATCCGGTGAGATCAAAAAGACCACCGAAAGTATTTAATTTTCATTCCCGTTCCGCTTATGAGGGTGTTTCAGGATAAAGAAGATTACCCGTAAATGTCATGCCTGCGAAAGCAGGCATCCAGGTTATAAAATTGCATAAGTCCTTGGTTTATTATGGATTCCCGCTTCCGCGGGAATGACAAAACAAAACTAAATGAGTTGTAGTCCATCTCAGAGATGGACTACAACTTTGTTAGATCGACTAAGTATTACTAATTAAATGTATATGTGAAAATTGAGAGGTTAGTATGAAAAGTTACCGCCAGGAATTATGGTTTAATACGACGCAAAGACGAGAATACATCAATATAACACCACAGATTGAGGAATGTTTGCGTGAAAGCAAGATCAAAGAAGGATTGTGTCTTGTCAATGCGATGCATATTACCGCCAGCGTATATATAAATGATAACGAATCAGGCCTGATTCAGGATTATGACGACTGGCTGGAAGGGTTAGCACCTCATGAACCCATTACACATTATCGGCATAACCGGACCGGTGAGGACAATGGCGATGCCCATCTTAAACGTCAGATTATGGGCAGAGAGGTTGTGGTTGCCATAACCGATAGAAAACTGGATTTTGGGCCCTGGGAACAAATTTTTTATGCTGAATTTGACGGAAGAAGACGGAAACGCGTTCTGGTAAAACTGATTGGTGAATAAGAAATAGTAAAAACACGATGAAAAAATAACCCACCCCTTAATCCCGACTTGTCGGGATGGGGAGGGTTAGAACTCTGTGTACTCTGCGACTCTTTGGTAAATTGAGATAAATATCTCTCAGTGATCTCAGTGGTTAATAATCTTTTGTGGTTTGTAGATTGAGGAATAAATATGAAAATGATAAAAAATGCGATTGGCCGGGAAATCCCGGAGAAATCTGACGGACGGGCAAACATACATTTCAAGGGGATTGGGAAATATCATCCGGAAGGAAGAAAAATCGGTCCGCCTATTCCATCCGGTAATGATTTTGCCAATAAGGTGCTTAGAGATCTGGATGATGTTTTGGATAAGCTAAATCTGTTTAACGGAATGACCATTTCTTTTCATCATCACTTGCGAAATGGAGATTATCTGGTTAATCTGGTACTTGAAAAATTTGACCAGCGGAGATTGAAAAATATTATTATTGCTCCATCGGCATTGTTTCCTGTTCACGAGCCGATTGTTGAATTGATAAAAAAGGGTACAGTTTCTCATGTAATTGGCTCAATGAATGGTCCGGTTGGCCGCCTATGCAGCACCGGTGGGATGAATAAAACAGCAATATTGCGATCGCATGGCGGACGATATCGTGCCATTCAGGATGGAGATTTAAAGATTGATGCTGCTTTTATTGCTACCCCGACAGCAGATGTTCATGGTAATGCAAATGGTGTTCAAGGCCCTTCCGCCTGCGGACCGCTTGGTTTTGCCCTGGCCGACTCTCTGTATGCCGATCAGGTGATTGTGGTCACTGATAACCTGGTACCTTTTCCTACCTGGCCCTGGTCGATTGAAGGGGGTAATGTGGATTATGTCGTACTGATTGATAAGCTTGGCGACCCTGAAAAAATCGTATCCGGTACGACAAAAGTGACTACCGATCCCGATCGTTTAAAAATAGCCTCGATGGCTGCCAGGCTTGTTCGAGATTCAGGTCTCATTGATGAACCGGAATTTTCATTTCAGGCAGGGGCCGGAGGTATGTCTCTGGCCTTTATCCAGTATGTGGCCGAATATATGAAAGATAAAAAGGTGTTCGCTGATTTTGTTCGCGGTGGTTCAACCCAGGTTCTCGTCGATATGCTGGAATCCGGTTTGACTAAGTTTATTTTGGATGGTCAATCCTTTGATCTGGCCGGGATCAGATCTCTACGGGATAACTGGAACCATATCGAAACCAATCCCTTTGTTTCCTATAATTATCACACCAAAGGTTGTTTCGCTCCCCGGGTCAAAGCGTCGGTTTTAGGTGCGACAGAGATTGATCTCAATTTTAATGTCAACGTAAATACCCATTCCGATGGCTGGTTGTTGCACGGTATAGGTGGATTCCAGGATGCCGCTGATGCTTATTTGACGATTATTACCGCCCCCTTGTACAGGAAAACCAATCCAATCGTTGTCGAACGGGTTCATACAGTTACCGCTCCCGGTGAAACTATTGATGTTCTGGTTACAGATCATGGTATTGCTGTAAATCCGGATCGAGAGGATCTGTTGGATCGGCTAAAAGATTCAGATCTACCAATCGTATCCATTGAGGAATTGCATCAAAAAGCGATTGATATTACAGGTAAACCGGAACCGGCCAGGAATAAGGATAATGTTATCGCATTAATCGAATGGCGTGATGGTACAGTGATCGATGCCGTCCGCGAAATCGATCTTGATAAATTAAACAATTAACCACAAAGTACACAAAGAAGGCACAAAGGCCTCAAAGAAAAAAATAAAATATTCTTTGTGTTCTTTGTGCCTACTTAGTGACCTTTGTGGTTTAAAAATAAGTAGGTGAAACCTATAAAACTTAGGAATTGGAGAAGATGAAACAGACACCGATTGATTATGAAATTGTTAAAAGAAATATCGCCGAGAGTAAATTGCCCAGTATTGGTAAAGCATCAATAAGAGAAATTAAAAAACTGGTCGATAACATTGAGGTTGATACCGGTCAAAAATTTATCCGCATGGAGATGGGAGTTCCCGGATTGCCACCAACACAAATTGGTGTTGAGGCTGAAATTGAAGCCTTAAAAAAAGGAGTTGCTTCGATTTACCCGGATATCCATGGAATTCCATCCTTAAAAAAAGAAATAGGCCGCTTTGTAAAGAATTTTATCAATATCGATGTAAATAAAGAAAATTGTATCCCGACAGTCGGCTCGATGCAGGGAGGATTTGCCGCTTTTATTACCGCTAACCGGATGTATGAAGAAAAAGATACGACGCTGTTTATCGATCCCGGTTTTCCGGTACATAAACAACAACTAAATGTCCTTGGCCAAAAGTGGGAATCATTTGATGTCTATGATTACCGCGGGGATAAACTGAGAGATAAGTTAGAATCTTATCTGAAAAATGGAAATATTTCCTGTATACTCTATTCAAATCCAAATAATCCCTCCTGGATATGTTTTACGGAGAAGGAACTCAAAATTATTGGTGAACTGGCCACAAAATATAATGTGATCATTATCGAAGACCTGGCTTACATTGCAATGGATTTTCGGAATGACCTGTCAAAACCCGGGATTCCTCCCTATCAACCTACTGTAGCAAATTATACTGAAAACTATATTCTGCTCATATCAAGTTCCAAAGCCTTTAGTTATGCCGGACAGCGCATAGGGATGATGGTCATTTCTGACCAACTGTTTGCCAAACAGGCAAAAGGATTGTTACGAAATTTTACATCGGATCAGTTTGGTTATGCGATGATTTTTGGGACTGTCTATGCTCTCAGTGCCGGTGTCACCCACTCTTCACAATATGCTCTGGCCGCAATTCTCAAGGCGGTAAATGATGGTAAATATAATTTTGTTGAAACGGTAAAAGAATATGGTGAAAAAGCAAAAATCATGAAAAAATTATTCACCGATAATGGCTTTCATCTCGTCTATGATAAAGATGAAGATAAACCTATTGCCGATGGATTCTATTTCACTTTTTCCTATCCTGGTTTCGGTGGAGAAGAGTTGTTAAATAAACTGGTCTATTACGGGATCAGTGCTATCTCTTTAGCGATTACCGGCAGTACAAGAACAGAAGGAATCCGTGCCTGCGTGTCCCTGGTACAGCGTGAGCAATTCCCTGCTCTGGAAGAACGACTGAAGAGATTCAACGAGGATCATTCTAAATAACGAAATGGTTTCTTAACCGCAAAGATTCTTATCGTTCCCAAATTATATTTGGGAACGGAATTGTTCGTGAAGCTATGCTTCACAAAATCTGTAAAAGATATTTACAATCTTTATTAAGTAAAACTTAATAGCCAATTGCGTTCCCAAGTATAGCTTGGGAACGATTAAAGATCGAATCGACAACTGTAAAGATGCCTACGGAATGACATACTATTTAGATTCATCGCCCAATGCAACCTCAACCCCTAAACATACGTAAAGTTTATTGTTAGTATTAAATTTGAAACAATCAAGTTGGAGGTTTGCAATGAAATATAATTTACACAAAAGCCTGCTATTATTAGGGATTATTATCCCATCATTTCTTTTTTCTGCCTGTTCTGAAAAATCAGAATATTTCCATATATCTTCTAAAACAAAAGTCTGGCTGGGCGTAAAAGCCAAAAATATTCCGGAACGAAGATTGGATAATTTAAAACTTGATTATGGTCTTGAAGTGACAAAAGTGTATAAGGATAGTCCGGCAGAAAAAGCCGGGCTACAGGAAGAAGACATCCTTCTGAAGATTAATGGAAAACCTTTAAATGATGTGGATGAATTGAGTGATATAATCAGAGATACGGAAATTGATGAAAAAGTGAAGATCACCTATCTGAGAGAAGGAAAAGAACTGGAAACCGACGCGTCGATTGTTAAAAGGGCTAAAAGATCTTATGTATGGCAAGATAAAAACAAAAAATACGAAAATTTTCTATCAGACGAAAAACAGGCCTGGCTGGGTGTTTCGACAGACAAACTAACGGAACAATTAAGGGCATTTTTTAAAGTACCTGAATATCTCGGTGTTTTGGTAAAAGAGGTAGTTGAAGATAGTCCGGCTGAAAAATATGGATTAAAGGCAGGAGATGTCATTACCCAGGTCGGTAAAAAAGAAATTGAAGATCCACATGATCTGATGCGGGCGATAGATCGTTACGAACCGGGCGAAGAAGTGGATGTGAAAATAATTCGTGATAAAAAAGAGCAGATAGTAAAGGTAAAATTGGGCGAAAGAAAAGGGCGTTTTCGTCATTATTTTAGCTTTAAACCGGAGAAGTTTAAGTTCTATGCACCTGAGATTGAAATAGAAATACCGGAAATGGATATCACCATTCCAGAGATAGATACGGAAGAATTAGAGGAATTACATGAGAAGATAAGAGAAGAACTCGAAATGCATACGGACGAGCTTAATGAAGAATTGGAAAAATTAAATGAAAAACTGAAGGAGATAAAAATTCGAGCCAGACACAGAAAATCAATTGTCATTTGAGATTTATTAAAATAATTAACCTGCATAATTCATCTCTCGTAGCAGCGACGCAACGATTTATTTATTTCTCCTGGTTACGACGTTCTGCGTCGTAACCAACATTCTTATCGTTCCCAAATTATATTTGGGAATGGATTTGTTCGTGAAGCTATGCTTCACAAAATTCGTAAAAGATATTTACAATCCTTATTAAGTAAAACTTAATAGCCAATTGCGTTCCCAAGTATAACTTGGGAACGATTAAAGATCGAATCGACAACTGTAAAGATGCCTACGGCATGGTAAAATCCTAAAAATACTTTGCATTGCTGTGAGAAAATTTCTAATTAAAAAACATAAGATTTTATTTTGAATCCTACCGAAATCGTGCTTAAAATTTAAAGTTCTGATAAAAAATACATAAAAAAATATACAGGGAGATTTTGATAATGAAAATAAAACGTCATCTGTTTGCAATATCCAATCTTTTCTTCTGTCTGCTAGTAACCTTATTATTTGGTCAAACAGATCAGATAAGGCAGGATAATAAGATTTTATCGCTACCGGAAGGGGTTTCGGTATATCGTTTGGATAACGGTTTGGAAGTATTGTTGATCGAAAATACCGGATTACCGATGACCGGGATCAACGTGGTTGTTAAGACCGGTTCCGTTTATGAAACATTTTCCACCAGTGGAATGAGCCATATGCTGGAACATCTGTTATTCAACGGTACCGAATCCCGAACCCAAAAAGAATTATATGATGCGGTTGATCTGATTGGTGGTTACAATAATGCCAACACCGGCACCTATTATACAAACTATATGATGGTGACACCTGCTGAGCATATCAAAAAAGGGATGGAAATCCAGGCTGATATGCTTTTCCACTCGGTTTTACCCGTCGAAAAGTTTAAAAAAGAAAAGGGTATTGTTCTTGAAGAAATTGCCAGCAGCCTGGAAAATGTATCATCGCAAAAGGAAAGAAATATACAATCCGTATTATACCCGGGACATGCTTTATCGCTACCCACACTTGGAACCTATGCAACCATTGAGCACATGAACAGGGATGATGTCTATGCTTATTATAAAAACAATTATGTACCCAATAATATGATCATGAGTGTGGTCGGAAATTTTGAGACGGACTCGATGCTGGTAATGATAAAGCAGATTTATGGAAAAGAAAAACCACAACTGGTCAATTATCCGGTAAATTCAGGCTGGTCGATGGGTTTTAATATCCCGGAGGAGAGGTCTGATCTGGAAGGAAAGGTATACCATCGGTTTTACAAAGGTGATAAGCAGGTCCTTCAGATGTTTTATCCCTTACCATCGAACTGGACAGCAACACATTTTATAATAGTTGACGAGATCTTATCCAAAGTTTCTTCAGATCTGACTGATAAATTGAAAACCACCTATAAAGATATTGAGCAATCCTTTGAGATGGAGACCATTCAATCTCCTGTCACTAACTATCTAAAGGTATCTGCGATCGTCGGGGATAAAGATCAGCTCAGCAACATGACAAATTCCATCAACCTGGAGATTAAAAAAGTAAAATTCCAATTACCGGAAGAAAGTATAAAATTTCTGGCTACAGCGACAAAAACCACCTTTCTGAAAAACGTGGAAAAACCGCATATGTTCGGTATCTATAACGCCGGTATTTTCGCTGAAGGGGGGATCGAAGCGGTTCTGGCATCTTATTCAACCTCAGCTTATTTACCGGTAGCAAAAGAACTAAGCAAATATGGCATCACAGAAGATCCGGTTATAATCATTCAGTATCCCGCTGAAAATAAGGGAGTACAAACTCAGACCGAATCAAAAAGTGCACGGATATTAGTTGATGAATCATCCGGTTTGACCCTTGTTGCAGAAGAAAATCCAAAAAGTGCTCTTTTAGCCATTCATTTTTTACTGAAATACAAGGCTCAATATGAATCTCATGCGGGAAAAGATGCAGCAAAAATATTGCATGATTGTTTGGGACAACGCCTGAATTCAATTGAAAATCAAAAGATCAGCAATCAATATGGTTTAACCTACAAAGTAAATGATAATCCCTTTATACCGATGGATAATATCTATCTCGATCCTGATTTTAGCTATATCCGGGTGGAAGGTTTAGCTGAGGATGTCAAAGGGGTGATCGATTATATCAAACAACAGCTGACTGATTTTATGCCGACCGAGGCTGAATATCAGCAGGCGATAGCAAAAACAAAACGATCAATGATGGGTATGGGAAGTAGTAAATCAAAGGAACTGTTCACGGATACCTATAAATCTCTCATTTATAAACCCGCTAAATACACCCAAAATACTAAACCGATAACTTTTGAAGATTTGAATAAATTGGCCGGAGATTATTTTCATCCCTCCAACATGATCATATCCATAGTCTCTCCGGTGTCAGCAGATAGTATTTTTAACCTGTTTCGCTGGGAAACCGATCCACCGAAAAACAGTTATGCAATTGAAAAGATACCTTATAAATCCTCCTTAAAGACAGTAGCGGAACCTGTTAAAGAAGAATTAAAAGAAGGTGGTGAGCGTTCATTTCTTTTCTGGGGATTTGTAACAAAGGTAGAAGAAAAGGATAAACCGGCTTTAAAGGCTCTTGATTTACTTGTGTCGGATCGGATTATATTTGATGTGCGGGAAAAACAGGGTCGTGCCTATCGCATGCGGGCCGGTGCAGATTTAGTTGGGGATCATGCATTATTTTATATCAATTTGGGAACGCGTCCGGCTAATATCGAACCTCTGTTACCTCAGATCCCCGGATTTTTTGACCAGAAAGTCGTAGAGTCATTTACAGAATATGATCTTGAAAAATCCCTCAATATGTATCTGGGTCGGATGATGTTTCGCCGTCTTTCAAGTATTAACAGAGCCTATTATCTGGGACATTCTCAGTACTTTCACGAAGACATAAAATATGATGCAAATTATCATACGGATTTGAAGAATGTAACGCTTGATGAAGTGAAAACGGTTGCGCAAAAATATATGATCATCAAAAATCCGGTAACGGTAATTGTGAGATAAAAATGATTTATTAACCACAAAGTACGCGAAGTATAAATCTTTCTCATAACCCACCCCCCAATCCCCCTCCCTTATGCATAAGGGAGGGGTACTAAGGGGGAGGGTTATTTAAACTTCGTGGTAATATAAAATTTGCGAATTAGATTAATATATATGAATAACATTGATTTATAGAGGTGAAATATGTTAAAAACAGTTTATTTTTATATCATTTTCTTTCTATCTCTGTCATTTATTACCGCTGGTGAGCAGTATATACATCACGAGCTGGAGGTTTTGGTAAAACCGAACGAAAAATTTATTAAGGTGGTCGATCATCTGAAAATTCCGGAAAACATGGTCCATACGGAGACATATTTTCTTCTGCATGGTAATCTCAATGTGTCTATTTCTTCCTCTGATCTGAAAATCGAATTGGTAAAAGGCGAAGTAAAATCAGAATTTTTTAGTATTGAAAAGAGCAAATTCGATCTGCCGGAAGATATTCCATATAATCTGTATAAAGTATCTTCTCCGAACATAAACGGAAAAACGTTGGAATTATCAATCACCTATGAAGGGAAAATCCATCATCCGGTAACACAAATATCTAAGGAATATGCCCGCGGATTTAGTCAAACACCGGGCATTATCTCGGAAAAAGGCGCCTATCTAGGCGGGGCCACATACTGGTTGCCCTGGTTCAATGATGAACTGGTAACCTTTAATATGAATGTAAGTATTGATCCGACCTGGCGGGTTATCAGTCAGGGTAAAAGAGCAGAAGAAGATTCTACTGACGAAAGGTATATGGTTCGCTGGGAATCTCCTGAACCGATGGATGAAGTATATTTAATTGCTGCTCAGTTTACAGAATATTCCAAACAGATCGGAAGTGTAAATGTGCTGGCCGTATTACGGACGCCGGATCAATCCCTGGCTAATAAATATCTGGAAACAACCGCCCAGTATCTGGAAATGTATCGTCAGTTAATCGGTCCCTATCCCTATTCAAAATTTGCTCTGGTAGAAAATTTTTGGGAAACCGGATATGGTATGCCTTCATTCACTTTACTCGGAGAGAAAGTAATACGATTTCCATTCATCCTTCATTCTTCCTATCCTCATGAACTATTACATAACTGGTGGGGCAACAGTGTGTTTGTAGATTATGAAACCGGAAACTGGTGTGAAGGTCTAACCGTCTTTATGGCTGATCACCTGATAAAAGAACAACGCGGTCAGGGTGCTGAATACAGACGAAGCTCTTTGCAGGCATACACGGATTATGTGAATGATGACAATGAATTTCCCATTAGCAAGTTTATATCCCGTTCTGATGCCGCATCTTCTTCGATCGGTTATAACAAATCCATGATGCTCTTCAATATGTTGCGTCAGGATGTGGGGGATGAGGCTTTTACAAAAGCCATTCAAAAATTTTATCGGGAGAACAAGTTTCGAAGAGCCGGTTTTAATGATATCAAATCTGCCTTTGAATCTGTAACCGGAAAAAATTTCGGACCTTTTTTTAATCAATGGGTAAAACGCCAGGGTGCCCCAATAATACAGGTTTCTGATGCAAAGGCAGTAAAAGAGGGTAATACCTACCAATGTACTTTTAGATTGACTCAGTCACAAAAAGGAGAGGTATATCAGTTGTCCATTCCGGTTGCTGTCTATCTGGAGGGGGAAGATGAAGCAAAGATTGAAAAGCTAAACATGGACAAAAAAGAACAGCAATTTAAACTTGTTTATAAAAAGAGACCGTTGGCAATCAATGTAGATCCTCAATTTGATGTTTTCAGAAGACTGGACCGCAATGAAATCCCGCCGGCATTGACCCAGGTATTTGGTTCCGGGAAAATAACGATCATATTACCGGGTGGGGAGGAAAATAATCGCCTGGCCGCTTACGAAAAATTAGCACAAAGTTGGGCAAAGTCCGAACCGGATAAAATTGAGATCGTAAAGGATGATGCTTTGGATGCTGTTCCGGTGGATTGTGCTGTCTGGCTTTTTGGCAGGTCAAACAAATTTAGCAAAACAGTGATTGAGGGACTTTCGGATTATGATGTCACTATTGCAGAAAATCAATATCAAATCGGGAAAAGCACAGTCTCTCCCGCACAAAACAGTATTATTCTGGCAACGAGAAATCCAAAGAATCCGGAGTTTGTAATCATCTGGCTGAGTGCAGACAATGACGCGGCTATGCCCGGGTTAGGCCGGAAATTACCTCATTACGGTAAATACAGTTATCTGGCCTTTGAGGGTGATGAACCAACCAATATTCTTAAAGGTCAATGGTCGGCGGTTAATTCACCGATGAATGCCCGGATTCCCTATGATGATTTTCAAACAGACACCTTTGTAGAAGGAAAACTACCAGACCGAAAGGCCCTGGCAAATCTGGCACCGGTATTCTCGGAAAAAAGAATGCTAAGCCATGTACAATATCTTGCCAGTGAAGAGTTGCAGGGGAGGGGGCTGGGAAGCGTAGGATTAGAAAAGGCGGCAGAATATATTGCGGCGGAATTTAAAAAAGCCGGGCTAAAACCTGGCGGAGACAAAAACAGTTATTTTCAGAGCTGGCAAGAAACCGGTGGAGAAAAAGATGAAAATATGACACTACGCAATGTTATCGGTGTTATTCCCGGGAAGAAGCCGGAATTTGAAGGACAGTCTGTTGTCGTCGGTGCCCACTACGATCATCTCGGTCTGGGTTGGCCGGATGTACGTAAAGGAAACGAGGGAAAAATCCACTACGGTGCAGATGATAATGCCAGTGGGATCTCGGTTATGTTGGAACTGGCAAATCTGTTTGGTCAGGATGCACCTCCTGACCGAACGATCATTTTTATCGCTTTTAGCGGAGAAGAAAGCGGTTTGCGCGGCTCAAAATATTATGTAAAAAACACAAAAAATTATCCGGTTAATAAAATTATCGGTTTTCTAAATCTGGACACGGTCGGCCGTCTGGGGAAAAACAAAATACTGGTAATCAATAGTTCCTCAGCCAGTGAGTGGAAACATATCGCAATGGGGATTGGATTTGTAACAGGCATCGGCTATGAACTGGTTTCAGAGGATCTTGATGCCAGTGATCAGGTCAGTTTTATTGAAGCCGGTGTACCGGCGATTCAAATATTCTCCGGCCCTCATCGCGATTATCACAGACCAACCGATCAGGTTGAGAAGATTGATGCAGCCGGTATGGTCAAAATTGCCACTTTTTCCCGGGAAGCGATAACCTATCTGGCCGAGCGTGAAGACCCGATGACTTTTGCCGGTAGCAAAAAAAGCGAGAAAAAGCCGGGATCAAAACCTGGTGGAAGAAAAGTGGGCAGTGGTATCATGCCTGATTTTGCTTTTCAGGGTGAAGGAGTTAAGGCGGCTGATGTAGCAGCCGATTCACCGGCAGCTAAGGCCGGAATACAAAAAGGAGATGTTATCATAAAATTGGGGGATCAGACCATCGGCAATCTCAAAGATTATTCAAATGCCCTCAAAACTTATAAACCTGGTGACACGACAACGATTGTTTATAAGAGAGGAGAGAAAGAGCTAACAAGCGAGATTACCTTGCAAGCACGATAAAATTAAATTCCAAATATCAAATGCCAAATAACAAATAAATTTCAATATCGAATTTCCAAAATAATTCTACCTGACTATTTAAATAATTTGGTCATTGAAATTTGGTAATTATTTGATATTTGTAGTTTGTGATTTAAATCCAAATCCTTAGTCTTTCTGCAAGAGCTCTCATTATAATAAGGATTTGGATTTCAGTATTTCAATCATTTGCGTAGCATTTTTGACTGCTTTACCGGTCGGATGGTTGTTAAAGAAAATATAGGTTTTAAAGGTTTTTCTTAAAATATTGCTGACATTGGTCAGCCACTCTTTTAATTCTTCTTCCGGATATTCATAATCATATCTTTCCGATCCCTTTCCTTCCCACCAGCTTGTTTCATTGCGTCCATGGTATCGAATATAACCAATATCATTGGTAACAATATCCTGTTTGGGCAGCAAACCTTGTAGATTTGGTTCATCCACATTAACATAACCTATATCATTGCTCTTCAGGAAAGCAATGATCTGTGGTTTATCCCAGGTAAAGTTCCGGAATTCGGTAAATAAGACTGCGGATCCAAGCAGATGTTTTGTCTCGACAAGATATTTTCGGTTTAATTCATTATTCTTGAAAGAGTAAGGGAATTGGGCTAAATAGCCGTGAAATTTACCAGCTTCAACCAGAGGCTTCACAGATTCGGATAGTTTTTGCAGGGCACTTTCATTTTCTCTACGTCTGTGTGTGGTCTCCTGATTAACCTTTATAATAAAATTAAAATCATCCGGTGTTCGCTCCGCCAGTTTTATAAAGGTTTTGTAATTGGGGATTGTATAATAGGTGGCATTGATTTCAACTGTTGGAAAATGCTGACAGTAATATTCCAACATCTTTTTTGCCGGTAAATCTGCAGGATAAAAAACCTCACGCCAGTCATCATAATAATAACCGGACGTACCGATAAAGACTTCTGGTTTAGAATCAGATTCTTTGCTCATGGGATTTTAAAGTTGATGATTACTCACCTAAAATACAAAGGAAGAAAAAGAGAAGAAAGCAAATTTTTGTCATTCTGGTCCCTTTTGTCATTCCCGTCCCGCAACTGCGGGAGGAATCTCAAAGGGATAAACTCCAGCAGGAATCCAACAGGATAAACTCAAACAGGGATCCAAATATATTATAGGTAATAGATTGTTATCAATGGATTCCCGCTTACGCGGGAA
>JAGLYF010000275.1 GCA_023132435.1 Calditrichia bacterium
ATATCACTACTGATATCTTAGCACGTACCTCAGTCAGTTACTCTTTTCATCGTAATTGTCAACGTCGCGGGGACATCACCGGCACCAAAGTCAAAAGTAACATCATCGGCTACCAGTGTTAAAAAGGGTTCATTTAATGTATAGGTAAAGATGATCGCTTCTTCGGGTGCGCCATCAGGTATCATCGTGATTTGATTTCCATCGACGGTCGCGGTTCCTTGTTCAATCTCAGGTTCTCCTCCTGGCTCGGTTAATGTAAGAATATAATCGCCATCTGACTCCAGAGTTACCTGTACGCTTGCACCTAAAAGAAGTACATCTACCTTGAATGCAGGATTAACATCCGTAGCGTCATATTCCATCAATGTACCCTCAATATCCGAATTTGCAGCCCATGTCCCGACAAAGGTTGATAGACCATCATCTGTTGGTTCCGAGGTACTTTTACAATGAATACCAATGAGCATCATTGCAAATACAAGGAACAATACAATTAGTTTTGAAGACTTCATAATACCTCCTTCATTAAAATTAGAATCCTGCTTAATGTGATGTAGATAAATAATATTAAAACTTTTGCTCAATATAAGAAAAAATTGTTAATGATTGTTATCTTTTTAAATAAATTATATAATTATCAACAGAACTTTAATCCGAAAGGCTCGAATATGAATGAAGATACCCTGCGTGAAAACTTATATGAATTCCTTAAAAAGGGTCCGGCACATTTGTCTATAAGAGATGCAATTGACGGAATAAGAGTAGAAAACCGACACAAACCTGTAAAAAATTCACCAACGACCATCTGGGAAGAACTCGAACATATACGTTTGGCCCAGGAGGATATTTTACGTTACACTCTCGATCCCTCATGGCAATCACCCGAGTGGCCGGCAGGTTACTGGCCTGAAAAAAGCGGTGAATTAACTGATAATCAGTGGGATAAGACAATTTCTTTATTTTTCGCTGATCTGGACGAAATCGTAAACCTGCTAAAAGATGAAAGTATTGATCTCACTGAAACGATTCCCCACGGTGAGGGGCGGACCTACCTAAGAGAAATACTGCTGATTATTGATCATAATGCCTATCACCTTGGGAAAATTGTCCACATGCGCAGACTACTCAGAGATATGCCTGATTAATTAACATGATCAATTTATAAACCACTGAGATTACAGAGAAAGATAAGGAATTTGGAATTTGAAAAATTTGTCATTCCATCAAACAAAACCTGGAAAATTGCGTAGATGGAATAATTAGAAGTAGTTGCTTTATCTTGCTTTATGTATACTTTTACCTTGCAACGACCTAATGGTTTTATCCACGAATTACACTAATTAGCTCGAATTACACGAATTGGTTCAATAATTTTTAATAGATATTTGTGAAAATTCGTGAAATTCGTGGTTTTATAGTTTACCATGTTAAAAAAAGGAGGAGTATTAAAATGGTTCGTAACTTTTTCACCTTTGTTATAGTATTACTTTTTTTGTTCAGCTGTTCAAAAGGTCCGGAATCGGGGCTGGGTTTAAGCAATTTTGATAATTCGGTGCGGCCTCAGGATGACCTTTACCAGTACATAAATGGTAAGTGGCTGGAAAAAACCGAGATTCCCGCTGATAAGTCAAACTATGGTACTTTCACCGAACTCTATGACCAAAGCCAGATTGATCTGAGATCGATTATCGAGGAATCTGCCTATTCCAAGGATAAAGATGATGGCTCTGATGAACAGAAAGTCGGTGATTTTTATCTTAGTTATATGGACTCAAATCTTGTAGAACAATTAGGTTTGGCCCCTCTCAAAGAAGATTTGACTATTATAGCAGCCGTGAAATCAAGAGATGATTTGGCGAAGCTGGTTGGATATTATCAAAAAGTTGGTGTTCAGAGACCATTTTCATTCTTTATTGATCAGGATTTGAAACAGTCAGATCAATATATAAGTTATCTCAGTCAATCCGGTCTGGGGCTACCCGATCGTGATTATTATTTTAAAGAAGATCAAAAATTTCAGGAGATCCGGGAGAAATATGTTTTATATATTACGGATATATTTTCACTTGCCGGTATTGAACAAGCAAATAATAAAGCAGCCCGGATTATGGAAATTGAAACTGCATTGGCAAAAGGTCACTGGACTCGGGTTGAAAACCGTGATATGAATAAAACCTATAATAAGTATAGCATTAAAGATTTAAAAGAGCTGGCCCCTGCTTTTGACTGGTCAGTTTATCTGGAAGAAGCTGAATTGGTAAAAATCGAGGACCTGGTAGTCCGCCAACCAAGCTATTTCAAGCATTTTAATCGTATCTATAAAAATATATCTGTTGATGAATGGAAAGATTATTTTACCTTTAAGCTATTGAGTCGTTCTGCCCGTCTGTTAAACAAAGATTTTGTCGATCTGAATTTTAATTTTTACGGAAAGACGATCAGGGGAATTGAAAAGAATCGTCCAAGATGGAAACGTGCGGTAAGCGGAATCAATGGTGTTCTTGGTGAAGTTGTCGGTAAAGTGTATGTCAAAAAGCATTTTAAACCGGAAGCAAAAACACGGATGGTGCAACTGGTTGAAAATCTACAAAAATCATACGCTAAAAGAATCGAACAATTAGATTGGATGAGTGCTGAAACCAAAGAAGAAGCCCTTAAGAAACTCAATAAATTTACTGCCAAAATTGGATATCCGGATAAATGGAAAGACTATTCAAAGCTGGTCATCAAAAAAGATGACCTGGTCGGTAATTATAAACGTTCCAGTCTCGTAGAGCATGAGCGTGAAGTCAATAAACTTGGCAATCCGATCGATCGAGATGAATGGCATATGACCCCGCAAACCGTGAATGCTTATTACAATCCGCCTATGAATGAAGTCGTATTCCCGGCAGCAATCCTCCAGCCGCCCTTTTTTAATATGGTGGCTGATGATGCCGTGAATTATGGTGCTATCGGAGCAGTTATCGGTCATGAGCTCACCCATGGATTTGATGATCAGGGACGTAAAATAGATGGTGAAGGCAATTTAAGAGATTGGTGGACGGAAGAGGATGTAAAAAAATTTAATGAACGTGCAGATGTAATAGTTGCTCAATTTAACCAATACAATCCGGTTGATACCATGCATGTTAATGGCAGACTTACCCTGGGTGAAAATATCGCTGATCTGGGTGGATTGACCATTTCCTATTATGCCTATAAAATGTCATTGGGTGGGAAGGAATCACCGGTTATCGATGGAATGACTGGTGAACAGAGATTTTTTGCCGGATGGGCACAGGTGTGGCGGCGTAAATATCGCGACGAAGAACTGCAACGGCGTGTGCTCACCGATCCTCATTCACCGAGCAGATATCGTGTGATTGGTATCATGCCAAACATGCCTGAGTACTACGCTGCATTTGATGTGAAAGAAGGTGATAAACTTTATTTTCCGGAAGATGAGCGGGTAAAAATCTGGTAGGAACCGGCCAGAGTCTCTAAGTCCGGAAATCGATTTGATTTTAAAATCCGATTATTTAAATTCAAAAAAATGTCTAAATTTGGATAATCAGTTCCGGGAAATAAATAACAGGGACTCTGGGTCTTTGCCATCCAGCATCGAGCATCCAGTATCCAGTCCCCCTATACCCTATATTTTATACCAGGAAAGAGTTAATATGAAAAAGATCAAAATTCTTATCCTCGCCCTCCTTCTCTTCAGTTGTCAGCAACAGACTGCGAACCTAAATCAGAGTGATGATAACCCTGTAAAGCGTATCGTTATATTGTATACTAATGATGAACATGGATGGATGGAGCCCAACGATAAAAACGGGGGTGCTCCCGGATTGATGGGATTATGGAAAAATATTGATGGTTTTCAGATAGACGGGCCCTTTTTGGTTCTGAGTGGAGGTGATATGTGGACCGGTCCGGCCATTTCTACATTGACCTCAGGCCAATCGATGGTTGAAGTGATGAATATGCTGGGATACAGTGCTGCCGCTCTGGGGAATCATGAATTTGATTTTAGTGTTGATACCCTGCGAAAACGTCTCTCAGAAATGGATTTTCCCATTCTTGCTGCAAATATCAGGGAAAAGGATAGTGGTAACAGGACTGATTTTACCCAACCTTACATTATAAAAGAATTGAATGATGTTTCAATTGGGATAATTGGTCTCACCACCATGTCGGTGCCTACCACGACCAAACCAGATCATGTTGCCGAATATATATTTACCCCCTATGCTGAAGAACTGAGTGAAATAATCCCCCAGGTTAAGTCCGAGGGAGCAGAATTAATCATCCTGATCGGACATATTTGTCATGAGGAAATGCGTGAACTTGCACCACTGGCACATGAATTAGGGATTTCGATCATCGGTGGTGGCCATTGCCATCAATTATTCGAGGAGCAGTTTGCCGGAGTTACACTGATACAGAGTGGTTCATGTTATGATAATTATGCCAGGGTGGAGTTATTCTTTGACGATTTTGCTGATACTGTAATAAGTATATCATCAAGTATCCAGGCAAATCCTGACAGTATTCGGGATATTTCTATAGAATCCGTGGTTTCGAAATGGAGAAGTCGGTTGGATAAGACACTTAGCGAAGTTATCGGTTACACATCTTCAGAAATTCAGGAAAAATCACCTGAAATGCAGAATATGATAACGGACTCATGGTTATTTGTATATCCTGCTGCTCAGATCGCCCT
Source organism: Calditrichia bacterium (assembly GCA_023132435.1). Lineage (GTDB taxonomy): Bacteria > Calditrichota > Calditrichia > JAJRVZ01 > JAJRVZ01 > JAGLYF01. Next base: position 4,709 of record JAGLYF010000275.1, read on the forward strand.
AACCAACACAGGCGGGATCCGTCAATCAATTTCTCAGGGTAATATAACTGTCGAGATAATATTTGGGGTGTTACCCTTCGAAAACAGTATTCTGGAACTCGATCTTACAGGCCGCGAACTAATAGATTGTTTACGCTCTGATATCGTTTTTAGCGGTATGGTGAACACAGTGGATGGATATAAACTGGCAGACAGCAGCATCCTCCACAGCGATTCCACATACAAGGTTTTAACCAATGATTATCTCTACTCCAGACCGGATTTAAATTATCAAAAATACGATGAGGATCCTTACGACACGAGTATAAATTACAGACAGCCTTTGATTGACTGGTTAAAAAATGTGAATTCAACTACCGAGAAACCGATCAATGTCCACCTCGACACAAAATCGAGACGGTAGCTTGCGTTTTGGGTATAGGGGTATAGGGGTATAGGGTATAAGGTTACTGGATGCTTGATGCTGGCCAAATCGTGGATGATTTGGCCCCGATAAGTCGACTGGAAGGAGACATTTTTTATCGGGGATACTCGAAACAGGAGATATGATTGACACCTTGCTTTAGCGAGGTGGTAAAAAAGACATCAGAAATTATAAGCCGTTTAAACGGCTTCAATAATATTGGGACAGTTCCGACTCACCTTGATAAATCAAGGTGTCAATAAAGATATTCTGTCTCATTTCAAATGCCTAGTAGCGCGATCGACGAGAAACGAGTAACGAGTACCAAGTTCCTATTAATGGATTCCCCCGAGTACTCGGGGGAATGACAAAATAAGAAAAGGAGAGGAAATGGATTACAATTATTTCATCTCCAGCCTGGAAAACAGTGCGAAAAAAATAGAAAGCCTGCTTGAAGGTGTGTCTGAAGAGCAGGCAAAATGGAAACCACAACCGGAAAAATGGTCTATACTGGAGGTCGTAAATCATCTATACGATGAAGAAAGGGACGATTTCCGTAGACGTCTGGATCTTACCATTAACACACCGGATAAAGACTGGCCCAGTATCGATCCGGAGGGTTGGGTGCGGGCCCATGAGTATTATAAAAAAGACTATCATCAGTCGGTTAGAAATTTTTTAAATGAGAGAACAAAGTCACTTAAATGGTTAAAGGCACTCTCCGATCCTGACTGGAAGCAGACACATAATCATCCCGCAATTGGGCCATTGGTCGCGGCAGACTTACTTGCTGCCTGGGCAACTCATGATTATCTTCACCTGAGACAATTGTCCGATTTACAGGCACGGTATTTGAATATCCTTGCCAGTCCTTTTTCGACAAAATATGCCAGTCCGTGATGATATTCTCCCCTTCTCTTAGCAAGAGAAGGTAGAAGATGCGCACGCCGGTTGGCGCATTTTCAACCTGTGGCGTAGGGTGGGGACGAGTTTTTTAAATCAAATCACAAGTGAAAGAATTGTTAAAATCTTTGAAAGAGGAGTACTTATCATGACTGAGGGACAGAATATAAAAACCGAATCAACACCGCTGATTAAGTATGGTTGGCTAAGGGCAATATTGTTCTTGATCGCAGCCCTTATCGCCTCTGCCATCTTTACTTTTATAGGTATGATGGTCATTGCCCTTATTTTTGGCCTTGATTTTTCTACCATAGCAACGAATGCCCGCGACTTTATTAAAGATATCGGTTTACCGGCAAATATTACCGTTGCTTTTTTTGGATTTATGGGAATGCTCGGTATGGCCTGGATATTCAGGAGATTTATTGACGGAAAAACCTTTAAGTCATTAGGTTTTGGATTTTCCGAATATAAAAAGGATTTTCTTATTGGTTTGTTATTTGGTTTTATTTTGATTGCTTCCGGATTTGTTATACTATTGCTTCTTGGAAATTTGTCTCTCAGCGATACTAACTTTAATATTCCTCTACTTATCGGATATGTCTTACTTTTCACTATCGGTTCACTCAATGAAGAGATCATGATCCGTGGCTATATTTTGACCAATTTTTGTGACTCGATGAATAAGTATATTGCCCTTATTGTTTCCTCCTTATTGTTCGCTATAATGCATCTTGCCAATGCAAACGTGACCGTGTTATCCTTCGTAAATATATTCCTGGCGGGGATCCTGCTGGGTATTTATTACATACATAAACGAAACTTATGGTTTCCGATCAGTCTTCATTTTTCCTGGAACTTTTTTCAGGGCCCGATATTTGGATTTGAAGTGAGTGGAGTTGATGTTACCGGTGTAATTATCCAGGATATTCAAGGTCCCGATTTAATAACGGGAGGAACTTTTGGCTTTGAAGGATCAATTATTGCCACCCTTCTGATGGTAATTTCAATTGTTCTTTTACATTACAAATATCAGGATGAAATTCCTGAATAGATGAGGAGATTTTAGATGTTAAGAAACAAACTGCTCTTGATAATTATAACCGTAGGATTATTATCTGTAATTGGCCATGCTCAATACGATGTTGATGATCGTCTGAAACTGGAGATAACACCCTATGTTTGGATGACAACCATGAATGGTGACCTGACCATAAAAGGGGAAACACGGCCGATAAATTTTACTTTTGAGGACTTTTTTAAATTTTCCAATCTCGGATTAAACGGGCGTGTTGAATTAAAAAAGAGACGCTGGGCTATACTGTTTGACTATAATTACGTTGATCTATTAAAGGGGGAAACTTATACGGAACTGGTTCTATCCGAACTGGCCTTTGCCTGGCGCTTAACAAAAAGTGTGGAATTGATAGTTGGTGGAAGATATTTCAAGTCAGAAGTTGAGTACAAGAATGATCAAATCAAAAAGGGAAAACAGAGTTGGATTGATCCGATCATTGGTGGACGAATATCATGGGACATGACCAAACATCTGGTTTTCACCGCCCGTGCAGACATTGGTGGTTTTGGGATTGGATCAGAATTTGCATGGAATCTGATGGCCGGTGTTGGCTATCGCCTTTCAAACATCACCTTTTTAGGGGCATATCGTATCTGGTATGCGAAGTACGAGAATGGCTCCGGAGATGATCTATTTGTGTATGACCTGACAACATCCGGCCCGGGCTTAGCTATGGTCATACACTTTTAATGCTAGTAATCGTACCAAGCCCATGATTGTTAATTAAGTAGGAAGTAAGAAGTAATCCCGAGTACTCGGGACTACTTCCTACCCCTCTTCGTTTTCATCTCTTCTTTTTTCCTCTGGATCCATCGTTTACGACGTTTACGTTTTTTTCTGGTATCATTTTGTTTTCCCATATTGACCCTCTTTTTAAAATATATTTAGTTACTTAACTTTTTTATAATTAACCACGGAGTAACACGGAATTTATTGCTGACCCTCCCCCAGCCCCTCCCTGCTGTATAGACCGAACACCTGTTACCCATGTCTCCGAACACCTGTTACCCATGTCTCCGGTCTATACACCTGCAAGTGCGCCAGTGGGCGCATCCGCCTACCGGCGTGACTTGCAGGGAGGGGTGGACCGCGCCAGCGGGACGGGGTGGGTTAGTGGTCAACTTTCAATTTAGCCAATCTTTCCTGATGATAATTTTTAATCAATTCTACCACAGTTGAATTTTCAGCCATACTCCTTGTTAATAGAACTACCGAATGTTTGATCGATTGGATTTTTCTGTTTTTAAATATAATCTTAAATATACCTAATCTGTACCCACTCTCCCCTACCTGGGTTATATATGTTGATCCAATCTTTTCAGGCTGGGTAAGTATGGTTTGTGAATGACCCCCGATTATTAAATCTACCGAAGGAAACATCTCAGTTATTTGCCGATCGCGTTCAATCCCACTGTGGGACAATAAAATAATATAATCTGTTTTTCCGGATAATTCCTCTATCACCGGACGTAAGGAAGATAACTGATTTTCAAATTTAAAATCTACATCAGCAGGAGGATCAAGAAACCGGTGGAGATCATCTCTGATCGTGCCGGTGATTCCAATACGGATATTTCCATATTTTTTGACCCCGTATGAGTGCCCAATCAGATTATCCTCATATCGTATATTTGATGTTACTATTTGAGCGGAGATTTTTGATAAATTATTCAGGAAAAAATCAGTCCCTTCGATAAAATCCTGATCACCGGGTGTCCAAAAATCATATTTCATGTAATCATAGGCCTGTACAATATATTTATGCAAAACCCGGTTTTTCTGAATATCCAGAATATCTCCGGTATCCAACAGTAAGATATTTTGTTCTGAATTTCTGATACTATCGATTACTGCAGCACGTTTTTCCAAAGCCCCGTAGGATCTTTCCGGACAATAGCAATTTTCCAGAACACCATTTGTATTATGAGAGTATACAACCACAACAGTCTCAGTTTGCGCACTGGATATCCCTACAAAAACGAAAGATAGAACGAGTACTAACAAGTTTCGCATAATTTCTCAGACCGATTCCTGACAGATTTCTTCAACTTCCTCAATTGATTTTGGTATAGGTTTACCGATGATCCGGTGTCCATCTTCCGTAACAACTATATCGTCCTCGATTCGGATACCACCAAATTCAATATAATCTCCAAGTCGGCCATAATCGATATATTCTTCAAATTTTTTCTCTTTTTGCCATGTTCTAATCAACTCCGGGATAAAATATATTCCTGGCTCAATTGTGAGAACGTATCCCGGCTGCAGTTTCTTCCCAAGTCTTAAATAAGCTAATCCAAATTGGTCACTTCGCTTCACTTCTTTATCATAACCAACCAGGTCTTCCCCCAGATTCTCCATATCATGTACATCGAGTCCCATCATATGACCCAAGCCATGAGGAAAAAAAAGTGCGTGAGCACCTTTTTTAACTGCTTCACTGGTGTCTCCTCTCATTAATCCCAGATCTTTTAAACCATCGGTAATAATTGTCGCAGCCTTCAAATGTATATCCTTATTCTTTTCACCGGGTTTTATGGAATTGATGGTTTCCTTCTGGGCTTTTAGAACAATTTCATAAATTTCCCTTTGTTGTATTGTGAATTTTCCACTTACAGGAAAGGTTCTGGTAATATCGGAAGCATAATGCATGAAATTCTCTGCTCCCGAATCATTTATTACCATATCGCCATCGCGCAGCAAATTACTGTGGTGATGATTATGGAGGATCTCACCATGTCTAGACAGGATAACCGGAAAAGCCACATACCCACCGGCAGCTAAGGCAATACCTTCTATGGCACCGGCAATATCACGTTCATAGATACCTGCTTTAGCCATTCGCATGGCCGTTGTGTGCATCTCGTAGGCAATCGCATGTGCTTTTTCAATTTCCTTAATTTCTTCATCGATTTTTACCGATCTCTGTTCAATAACAGCTTTGGTCAGATTTGCTGAGGCCTTCTTCAGGACCAATTCCCCTTTAATATGCAGAGTAGATGCATATTTTGCTGTCTGTTCCTCTCTATAAGGGGGAAGAAAATGTACCGTCCGGTCGTCCTTGATCGCTTTGTTAAGTACATTTTCCAAATTCCCGGATGGACTCACATTCTCAATACCCACCTCCGCAGCCTGATCTGTCAGGGATTCTTGTGGTCCCATCCAGATGATATCATCCAGACCGGGATCATCACCAAATAGTATACAATTATTTTCATCCACATCGATTACTCCTGACAATCCTGGTAAATCCAATCCAAAATAATACAAAAAAGTACTATCCTGCCTGAAATAATAGGGATTAGCTGCATAATTCATTGGAACCTCATCGTTTCCCGGCATCAGAATGATCCCCGATTTTACTTTATTTATGAGTTCCTCTCTGCGCTGGATGTATATTTCTCTGCTAAACATAAAGACCCTCTCTATATTTCATATTTCATTACTTCCTGGCATGGAATTTATTATTTTTTGTGATTCAATACTGACTGTTGTGATCTGTCCTATAAGACGGATAATATATGCGGGATCTGACAGCAGGTTAGGATCGTCTTCGCCACCAGCTGTGGCTACATTTCTTATCCGATACTGTTCTATAATCCACTCGAGAGCTGACCGATTTCCGATCATGTATTCGAATGCTTTCACAGGTATATTGGAGATTGACAGATCATCATTTATTATTATGCCACGTCTGTCTTTTGTAAAACTCATTTTTTCAATCTGCCAATCAAGACTTTCCTTAAATTCAATATTTTTTTTTAGCGGATACTCTTCCTGCCCGTCAAAAAACAGATGTAATCTTGCTAAATTTGATCCTGCTTGCACTATATCATGAAAATCTTTTATGAATGGGATTCTGGGCAATTGCTGACGAAGATTGGCGGCATATTTACGGATATACATTGGATGATGTAGTATGGCATATACATAGTGGAAGATGTCAAATTTTGTAATCCGGGAATCTTTGTAATGATTACTAAATTTTTCTAATGCCCAATCTGTAATATTCTCTCTTTTGTTTCGGCCATCAGTATCAAAAATATAAAAAGGAAAACACTGGATTGGTGAAGCACCGGCAAACAGATTCAGATCCGGAATCAGATTGGATATAAAAAACGATATGTGTTTAGAGCCTGGTGAAGATACACATATGATTCGATTTTCCCGTTCACTCATTGGTGTCGGCAACATATGAGGAATCTGATACCAGCGGTCAATAAGGTGTTGATCAAAATACAAAAATTTCCGAACAAAAGGTCGGTACAATGCATCCCTGATACCTGCAGTTTTAAATCTCAGGGTAATTTGACGTTGCAGATTACTTTTCAGACTATCTGACCAGGGGATACGCGCATTTTCTTCTCCCAGATATTCATTGACATCCGGTTTTGAGGGAAGGTTTCCCCATGTTTGAACATGTTTATTATACACACGAATCATTTCTTGAATATTTCGTGTCAGATTTTCCCGCGAAAAATTATACATCCAGGCATCACGCGCTGTTGCTACACCACGACCATATATTCTGAAAATGGAATTCTCTTTGCCGGCCTTGGAAATTTTTGTTCCTATTGGAAGTAGTAACTCAAAATTCTTTTGCAAACCTTCAGTCAGCCAGGTATGATGTTTATCTGGTTCTATTTCCCGCCAATGAGAGTGCCTGAAGAAAACCTGAGTATCAGATAAATAGGCTTTATTTATAAAATCATCCCAGGTAAGACGTCGGAAATAAATGCCTTTTTTTGTGGATTGATTATTTTTTATCAGTAAAAGTACTGCTTTTTCGCCTCCCTGATGATGATGTGAAGAGACTCCTTCTGTTCGGCAAATATCCAGAATATATATGCTGTCAAAATCTTTTACCAGGTGCTTACGAAGCCCGTCGAATGACAGATCCTCAATAAAATTATCCTTACATATCAGGGCTACAATACCCGCGCCGTTTTCCACAATTTTATCACTGGCCCAGCGGATGGCTTTTACATACGTATCTGATATGACAGCCTTATTTCGGGCCGACGATGAACTGGCATAGGTAAGAAACACTCTTTTTTCAACCGATGGATATGTCCGCCTCTTACCCTTGTAGATGTCGTCGATTCCTGCCGGAGTTTCTCCAGCAATTACTGAAAATGGGATTTGTTGTTTATCATTTTTTCTCCCTTCTTCATCATCATACAATAAAAGACCGGTTTCTCTCGAAATCGTAAAAGTATCGATCATATTTAGTCCGGGAAACGAGATGTATTTGCCGGTCAACTTAAGATATTCGCTTTCGATGTTTATTAGTGATAAAAAATATGGCAGGAGACGTGTTTCGTGTCCATGTAATTCGGAGATATATTTAGCATTCAGATTTTGATCCTCTATATTTCTGAGTAATTGGCGGATATAATATCCTGATCCCGAAAAGGGATTTAGAATATTTACCTCACTTTCAGAGAGGGATTTTTTAAATTCCCTGGAAAATAGAAAGTCTATTGAATCAATTAGAAATCGGGAAAATATTTTTTTTGTTGCCAAATAATAATGAAACAATGGCCCTTTCTTCTCTCTATCAGGGTAGAATTTTGTCAAAAGAGTTTCAAGAAATAGAAGCTTTTCGTCATTATCGACAAGCAGAACTGCAACCTGCCTGACTATTGGTTCTATTTCCCGAAGCAATTCCGGTGGCGATCGCAAACTAATCACTGTGGTCAGTAGTTCCTCAATGTCTCTCGAAATAGGGGCAGAAGTTATAAAACCTGTTCGTTTAAAAATTTTATCGCTAAGTCTTCGGATCAGCAAATATTGAACAATACTCCCCTCTAAAGAACCGCGACCCAGATGAATCTTATTTTGGGTCTTTTTTTTAAATGTACTAAATGATTCCTGAAATTTGTGATTTTCTTCTCGCTCGCGTTTAATCTTATTAGTCCATGAATTAACAAGAATTGGACCTTCTTCGTCAATTCGATCTGCTAAATTAACCAGGTTCCCATAACTTTTTAATGGTGATTTGAGAAATGAATTAATGATCGAAATTCCCTTTTCTTCTGATATAAACAGGGTATCGATCATTTTCCTTCCCCTACGCCATAGGACCAGCCGGTCACCCGATTGGAATAACGTGTTACGGGAAGGTAGTCCTCTTCCTGTTAAGGCGGATATTTCATGACTAATATCGCAATCATCAGGCAAGTTCACCCAAATACCTTGTATTATGTCGAAGTTATCTAAGAAGACACCCCTCACATAGTGTATGGTTCCAAAAGTTGTGACCGGAAAGTTTTCGATCAGTTTCCACTGGACTTGTTTTCCAAAATACCTTAACAGGTTTTTAAGAGCTATTGCTTTCCATTCCCGGAGATCTTTAGTGTCTTGTATCTTGTCGATCTCGCGAAAATACTTCTTTAAGGCGGGATGAGCTGCATAGATCTCATGTTCTTGCATAAGTATGTAGTCTCTTAAATTTGGATTACAAGCATGTTTACTGCTTACAATTTACAGAATATATTGAAAAAATGTGTAAAAACGAGAGTTAATTTACATATTTAAATTCACGAAGAGATATGCCATTGTTCAGGTAATGTATTGATCGCCTCTTATTACAACATCCAATATTGATTCATATACAAAGAACCAATAAATTTAATGATTTGCACTATGTAGGATGTAGGATGTAGGATGTAGGATGTAGGATGTAGGATGTAGGATGTAAAAAGTAAAAAGTAATAAGTAATAAGTAAAAAGTATTCTCCTGCTTCCGACTTCTTACTTATATATTGTAAGTCGATGAAGTACTAAGATAAACTGAATATGAGAAAGGTAATAGCACATGAGTTTGCTCGATGAGATTAAAGAAAATGTCATCCGAGGACATATTAATAAGAGCTCAAACTACCCCCCCGATCTGAACGGCAAACCTGGAGTTGAAGAATTAGTCGAAGATGCAATATCCCAAAATCTGGATGTCGGAGAAATTCTTCATATCGGCTTAATAAGTGGAATGGAAGTGGTGGGAGAAAAATTTTCCAATGGGGAGTATTTTGTTCCTGAAATGCTGTTTTCCGCCAAAGCAATGAAATCGGGTTTAAAACTACTCAGGCCCTATCTGATTGATCATAAAATTTCCACACTGGGAACAGTTATAATTGGTACGGTTGAGGGTGACATGCATGATATCGGAAAAAATCTCGTTAGTATGATGCTCGAAGGTGGCGGGTTTGAAGTCATAGATCTTGGTGTAAACATCCCATCAGAGAAATTTGTTACTGCTGTTCAGGAACATCCGGATGCACTGGTTGGAATGTCGGCGCTTTTGACCATCACAATGGAAAAAATGAGGGATGTTATCGATACATTTCATTCGAAAGGAATTGAGAATAAAATTTTTATCGGTGGTGCTCCTGTAACTGAACGTTATGCAGAAGAAATTGGAGCCGATGGTTACGCACCGGACGCTTCTCGTGCTGTTCGAAAAGCAAAAGAATTGTTAAGTATTGCTTAGGAACAATTGAGAACTGGATGCTGGATACTGGATACTAAATTATAGAATAGCACATCGTATAGCAATTGTAGATCAGAATTATCCTTTATTACTGACCCTTGTCATTCTGGTCCCTTTTGTCATTCCCGCGAAAGCGGGAATCCAGTTGTGTAATTTCCAGTAAATATCTATGTGAACAAAGTCTAATAATATTAACTTGTCTTTTACATTAAAAGCCGGAGTTAAATGGATTCCCGCTTTCGCGGGAATGACAATAAAATGAAATACAAACTAACCCCGCCAAGAAAACCAGACTTCACAAGACTTCAGGATACATTATTTAATAGAAAGACCGATGTAATTCCTTTGATTGAACTTGGTATAGATCCTTATATCAAATCGGTAATTCTGGGCAGACCTCTGCAGTCGCTGCAAGATGATGTGGAATTTATGTACCATATGGGCTATGATTTTGTCAAAATCCAGCCACAAATCGAGTTTGAAATTCAACAGCAAATTACCTCAAAAGCGGTGGATGACAAACAAACCGGTTCGGCAACTGACCGGGCCTGGGCTCCCAAATCTGAAGGAATGATAAAGAATTGGGCTGAGTTTGAGGCCTATCCCTGGCCGGATAAATCACAGATTGACTATTCACGATTCGAAGAGGTCCGCTCTATACTTCCTGAAGGAATGGGAGTTATCGGCCAGTATGGAGATATTTTTACACTGGTATGGGAAATGATGGGATTTGAAAACTTTGCGATGGCAATATATGAACAACCGGATCTGATCTCCGCCTTATTTGAGAAAATATCTGATCTAGTATTGAGTATGTTTGATACCATGGCGGATATGGATTGGGTAGGTGCTCTCTGGTACAGCGATGATATTGCCTACAGCTCAGGATTAATGATACATCCCGATATATTGAGAACACATTTTTTCCCGTTATTAAATCATTTAGGACAACGGGCAAACGAAAAAAACGTTCCTCTTATTTACCACTCTGATGGTGTTCTTTGGGATGTTATGGACGATATCATAGAAAGTGGTGTCAAAGCGCTCCATCCCATCGAGCCAAAATCGATGGACATGGGAGAAGTAAAGGAAAAGGTTGGAAATAAATTGTGTCTGTGCGGAGGTATTGAAGTAGATTTACTGGCACGGGGATCCGAAAATGAAGTGATAGATTTAGTGGAAAAATGGTTAGCGGAAGTCGGGGTTAAGGGAGGATATTGCGCCGGATCATCAAATTCTATTCCGGAGTATGTTAAAGTGAAAAATTATCTGGCCATGATTAACACAGTTCTACAAACGGGAAGATTATAATTTTAACCACCAAGGGAACGAATAAACTAATCAGTCATCCTGTCCCGAAACGGGATCCCGTTGGGATAAGGATCTTTGCAGTTGCTTGCAACAACTGTACCGACAACTACAAAGATCCCTTCGGGATGACATTTAATAGATATTTCTTCGTGTTTTTCAAGAGATCAAATCAACTATAAACCAAAAATTATAGAATTAATAATTTATTGAATTATTTGAGCAGATTATCTATATTTTAATTTAAAGGGGAAAGTCGAGGAATATCAGGTAATATTAAAGGTCGGATTCAGGCTTCTGGACTGAATCCAATAAACAAATGTAAAGTCATCAATATTTCAGGAGGAAAGTTCAGATGGCAATAGTGATAAACGATGAATGTATTGCATGTGATGCGTGTGTTCCGGAATGTCCCAATGACGCTATAACGGAAGGAGATCCTCTTTACATTATCGACCCGGACCTGTGTACAGAATGTATAGGATTCCATGATGAACCTCAATGTGCAGCAGTGTGTCCAACCGATGCTTGTGTTAAAGATCCGGATCATGAAGAAACCGAAGAAGAATTACTGGAGAAAAAGAAACGAATTCACAGTGAATAGAAGAAACATACTATTCTCCATTTAAACATGCTGGGTGACGTCGCTCCCGCGTCGTTGCCCTTTTAATAATATATTCGTTCCCTTATCTAATAGAATCACCCTCGCTTTCTCTTATATAATTGATGTATTTCAATTCATTTATTGATATATACCATAATAAAAATTTTAAAAATCGTTAATATCGTACCAGGGACACGGTCCCGCACCTGACGAATGTCCCTATAACATGAAATAAATATATTCCTATAAATATAAAGGGAGATTAAAGTGTCTGAATCTAATATGATAGAATTAATTATTTACTTTGTAGTTGGATTAATTCTTGGTATTACCCTGGCCATTTTTATATATACAGCTTATTTGAAAAAGAAAAAAAGTACGGCGAAAGAAGTATTGGATAATGCAGAGAACCAGGTTGAGCAAATCAAAAAGGAGAAACTTATCAAATTTCGTGAAGAAATGCAGCAGAGAAGGTCAAAATTTCAAGAAGAATTTAAAATTAAAGAGAACCAACTTTCTGGCAATGAATCACGCATTCTTGGTAAAGAAAAAGAAGTTCGCAGGTTAGAGAACAATTTAAATTTCAGGGAAAGTCGTTTGGGTCAGCGGAATAAAAAAATCGTCCAGCGTGAAGAAGTACTATCTGAGAGACAAAAAAAACTTGAAGAAATTATCGATGCGCAAAATGTTAAACTTGAACGTATTGCCGGAATAAATGTTGAGGATGCAAAAAAAGAATTATTAAAAAACCTGGAGAATCGTGTGAAGATGGAATCCGCTCAGATGGCCATCGATATTAAAGAAGAAGCGAAAGCAAGAGCACAGAGAGAGGCAAAAGAAATTATCACCTATGCTATAGAAAATATCGCTTATGAAGTTACCATGGAATCTACACTTTCTACCGTACAACTACCCTCGGAACGCTATAAGGGGATGATAATTGGTCGTGAGGGACGAAACATTCGGGCGTTTGAAGAGGTTACCGGTGTAAAGGTTATCGTTGATGATACACCTGAACTTATTGTACTATCCGGATTCGATCCCGTGCGAAGAGAAATGGCCCGCCTTACAATGGAAAATTTGATAAAAACAAAGAATATCAATCCAAAACTCATTGAACAGACAGTTAAAAAAGCAACTGAACAGGTTGAGAAATCAATAATAAAAGCCGCGGAGGATACTCTGAGTGATCTAAGCCTTAAAAATGTACATCCGGCGATTAAGGAAGCGCTTGGAAGGCTAAAATATCGCTTCAGTTATGGACAAAATATATTACAGCATTCCAAAGAGGTTGCCCTACTTTCTGGTGCAATGGCGGCAGAACTTGGTTTCAATGTAAAATTAGCCAAGCGGGCCGGTTTATTTCATGACATTGGTAAAGCACTCACGATCAATTCAGAGGGTAGCCATGTAACACTAGGTGTTGAACTTTGTCAAAAGTATAAAGAACACGACATAGTGATTAATGCAATTATGGCTCATCATGAGGAAGCAGAACCCATATCTCCAATATCAGTACTGGTTACTGCAGCCGATAAAATAAGCGGTAGTCGACCGGGTGCCAGACGTGATACACTGGAAGCTTATACCAAACGGATTACCGGTCTTGAAGAGATCGCCAATTCCTTTGATGGCGTATCAAAAACATATGCTATTTCCGCCGGAAGAGAATTACGTGTTATCGTAGAACCGGAAAAAATTGATGATAAAACAGCTGAAATCCTGTCATCCGATATTGCAAAAAAGATAAAAGAAGAAATGGAATATCCCGGACAAATAAAAGTCTGTGTCATTCGTCAGACTGTTGCGGCAAAGAATACGGATGAATTTAGTGACCTCGAAGAAAAGGATGAAATCGCCGCCGAATAACATCAGAAATAATTTTTAGAGGAGATCCATCTGTGAAAATAGCAGTTCTAAAAGAGACTTACCCTGGCGAGAAAAGAGTGCCATTGATTCCGACAACTGTAGCCGATTTAATTAACCGCGGCGCAGAGGTAGAAATAGAAACCGATATGGGTATTGGATCGGGATATCAGAATGAGGATTATACATCGGTAGGAGCAAATATTCAGACAGATAGGAAGGAATTAATTAGCTCTGCTGGCCTGATTCTCAGACTGCGTATACCCCCTTCAGAAGAAATTGACTGGATAAAAAAGGATGCAATTCATATCAGTTATCTGGATCCCTTCAATCAGCAATCCCTGATCAATAATTTTAAGGAAAAACATATTAGCGCCATCGCTATGGAACTGATACCGCGAACGACAAAAGCGCAAAAAATGGACGCTTTGAGTTCACAGGCCAGTCTTGGCGGTTATGTCGCCGTCATTATAGCTGCTGACAGGTTAGATAAGATATTTCCAATGATGATGACTCCTTCGGGTACAATTGCTCCTTCAAAAATATTTATCATCGGCGCTGGCGTTGCCGGATTACAAGCAATTGCCACGGCAAAAAGATTGGGTGCCAGAGTGGAAGCTTTTGATACACGACCAACGGTGGAAGAGCAGGTGCAATCCCTGGGTGCAAAATTTGTTAAAGTCGATTTGGGTGAAACCGGTGAAACAAAAGATGGTTATGCTAAGGCGCTTACCCGGGAACAGCTCGATAAACAACGTGAGGTGATGACAAGACATTGTGCCCAATCCGATGTTGTAATAACTACTGCACAGGTTTTTGGCAAAAAAGCACCCTTAATTATTACCAGCGATATGATCAAGGGAATGAAACCGGGGAGTCTTATCGTCGATCTGGCAGTTGAAACGGGTGGAAATGTAGAAGGATCAAAACTGGGCGAGGAAGTTGAGGTTGATGGTGTGCGCATTATTGGATTGGAGAATCTACCAGGACATGTTGCCGTGCACGCCAGTCAGATGTATTCCAGCAATTTGGGGAACCTCATCGGTGAGTTTTGGGATGATGAAAGCAAAATCTTTAAGTTAGATCTGGAAGATGAAATTATTAAAGGTTGTCTGGTAACTCATCAGGGCAACATATTTAGCGAAACAGTAAAGAATATTATTAAATAAGGAAATATCATGGACCCAACTACTCTGATATTCTTAGCATTTATTCTCGTGTTATCTATTTTTCTTGGATTCGAGATAATATCTAAAGTACCGGCTACTTTACATACACCTCTCATGTCTGGCTCCAATGCTATTTCAGGTATTACACTTGTAGGTGCTGTTATCGCAGCAGGCTCTACCGGAAATGAGACCGTGAGTATTATTTTGGCAACCTCAGCTGTTGCATTTGCGACTATTAATGTAATAGGTGGTTATATGGTGACAGATCGCATGTTAGGAATGTTCAGGAAAAAACCGACAGGGGATAATAAATGAGCCTTGATATTTTAATAAATCTAATTTATATCGTCTCTGCTATATTGTTTATTTATGGTCTGAAAATGCTGAGCTCTCCGGCAACAGCCAGACGTGGAAACTTTATATCCGCTATAGGGATGTTCCTGGCCGTCGTAACTACACTTATTAATAAAGAAGTTGTTGATTTCCAGTGGATTGTTCTTGGCTTCGTCATCGGTGCAGTCATTGGTGCCTTCGCTGCTCGTCTGATTGCCATGACCCAGATGCCCGAGATGGTTGCCCTTTTTAATGGTTTTGGTGGTATTGCCAGTCTCCTGGTCGGTTGGGGAGTCTATCATTCTGGTCCCTCGGTCGATAGTCTGACAATCACCACGATTTTTCTTTCAATTTTAATCGGTGGTGTTACATTTTCAGGTAGTTTGATCGCCTTCGCCAAACTGAGTGAGATTATTGGGGGAAAACCCACACTGTTTCCCGGGCAAAAAGTATTTAACGTCTTGATTTTGATTGCGATAATTGCTGCCGGTGTACTATTCATCATAAGTCCGGTTTCCAGTTATGATATTCTTATCGCTATTATTGTATTATCACTTATTTTGGGTGTGCTCGCCGTAATCCCGATTGGTGGCGCCGATATGCCCGTGGTGATTTCACTGTTGAATAGTTACTCTGGTCTGGCTGCCTGCGCCGCCGGTTTTGTAATCCAGAATAATATTCTGATTGTCTCAGGAGCACTGGTCGGAGCCAGTGGTATTATCCTTACCAAGATTATGTGCAAAGCAATGAACCGATCTCTTTCCAATGTTCTCTTTAGTGGTTTTGGGGCAACCACTACAGGTAAAGGGGGTAAACAGGAAGGTGAAGTAAAACCGATTGTCGCTGAAGATGCTTATTACATTCTTGAAGCAGCAAGTTCGGTTGCTTTTGTACCCGGATATGGACTGGCTGTTGCCCAGGCACAGCATGTCGTACGGGAATTGGGAGATTTACTGGAAGCGAACGGTGCTGAAGTTTATTATGCGATCCATCCCGTTGCCGGACGGATGCCCGGTCACATGAATGTTTTACTTGCAGAAGCGAATGTACCCTATGATAAACTCTATGAAATGGATGATATCAATCCGATCATGAACACGGTTGATGTGGCAGTGGTCATCGGGGCTAATGATGTGGTCAATCCGGCTGCTCGCCATGATGAAGAAAGCCCCATCTTCGGGATGCCAATAATTAATGTAGATTATGCTAAAACAGTATTTGTATTAAAGAGGTCCATGGCTGCGGGCTTTGCCGGAATCGGAAATGAACTTTTCTTTGCTCCCAATACACGAATGTTATTTGGCGATGCCAAGGCAAGTATTTCGGCCGTTGTGGCGGAATTTAAGGAAAGCTAGTATTTCCACTCTTTACCATTTGATAGATAATCATCAATCGCTTTTGCTGCTTTTCGTCCTGCACCCATAGCCAGAATAACGGTGGCTCCGCCTGTTACAATGTCACCACCAGCAAATACACCTTTTCTTGTCGTTTTCATCGTATCTGCATCGACAACGATGTTTCCCCATTTATTCACTTCAATTTCAGGTGATGTCTGATGAATCAATGGATTTGAACCATTACCAATGGCTATGACCGCCACATCAATATCGAGAATATATTCAGATCCTTCAATCGGTATCGGACGCCGGCGACCGGAATCATCCGGCTCTCCCAGTTCCATCTTGATACACTTCATCGCTTTTATCCGCCCTTTTTCATCACCAACCATTTCGATAGGCGCTGTGAGCATTAGAAATTCCACACCTTCTTCTTTTGCATGATGCACTTCCTCAACCCGGGCCGGCATTTCGATTTCTGATCGGCGGTAGACGATATAAGAATGCTTCGCACCCAGACGTTTTGAAATTCGTACCGCATCCATGGCCGTATTTCCCCCTCCCATGACAGCAACATTTTTGCCTTTCATATCCAGAATGGGCATGTCATATTCCGGGAAGAGATAGGCTTTCATTAAATTCACACGTGTTAAAAACTCATTCGCCGAGTATACACCAACCAAATTTTCACCGGGAATATTCATAAACCAGGGTAAACCAGCCCCAACCCCAATAAACACCGCCCCATATCCTTCTTCCTGCATCAGTTCATCAATCGTCAGGGAACGACCAATGACCATATCCGTTTCAAATTTTACGCCTATTTTTTCCATATTATGAATCTCTTTACGGACAATTTCCTTGGGAAGGCGAAATTCCGGTATACCATAGACAAGTACCCCCCCAAGTTCATGTAAGGCCTCGAAAACCGTTACATCATACCCCATATAAATGAGGTCTCCGGCACAACTTAAACCAGCCGGTCCGCTTCCAACGATCGCTACTTTTTTACCTTTTTTGGGTGTGGTAACCGGTACCGGTTCAACACCGGCTTCCATTTCAATATCAGCAACAAAGCGCTCGAGACGTCCGATGGCCACTGGTTCATATTTTTTACCTAACACACAGGTCTTCTCACATTGTTCTTCCTGGGGACACACCCGGCCACAAATTGCCGGTAAAACGTTATCTTCTTTTATTTTTTTCGCGGCCCCTAAAAAATCTTCTTCGACAATTAATGTTATAAAATCGTCAATCTTTATATCAACCGGACAACCGTCTATACAGGTTGCTGTTTTACACTGCAGACAGCGTTGGGCTTCCTTAATTGCCAGTTCCTTTGTGAATCCATAGTTTACTTCGTTGAAATTATTTCGACGTTCAAGCGGATCCTGTTCCGGCATGATTTGCTTCGGAATGGCCATCCTTTCCTTGGGTGGTAAAAACTCTGCCATAGCTCTTCCCTTTGCTATTTTTTCATATTATTTTTTTTTAACCACGGAATCACACAGAGAAACACGGATTTTTATTCTCTACAATAACATCTGCTTTATATTTTCTTTCAAATATTACCTTTTTATAATGTACATCTAATTCTTTTTGTCGTTCATATGCAATGTTTAGTTTATCAAGTTCATAACAAAATGCATCTTCATAGACTGATTCTAAAAATCCTCTACCCAATTCCTTATAGACTTCTTTCGCCGCACCAATAAGTTTATAAGAGAGTTCTTCATAAAGAAGTTCAGTCATTATTAAATTCCGTGTACTTCTGTGTGCTTCCGTGGTTAAACATTTTATGTTTTAACGATTTGTTTGTTTAATTTGCACTCGTGTTCGTATAGTTCGAGGGATTTTTTTTCGTATTCTTGATACATCCGGTTGCGATCGGTAAGATTCTTAAAATCTACATCATGTGCATCAAATTCCGGACCATCAACACAGGCAAATTTTACCTTACCGCCAACGGCGACACGACATCCACCACACATACCGGTACCATCGATCATAATCGGATTTAGACTTACTATGGTTTTTATACCATGAGGTTTGGTTAAATCTGACACCGCCTTCATCATTGGAATCGGCCCGATAGCAAGAACAAAATCTATTTTAGTACCATCATCTATCAGCTTCTGCAACATATCTGTCACAAATCCGTGATGACCATACGTACCGTCATCGGTCGTTATATAAGCCTCATCGCTCACTTCCTTCATCTCTTCTTCCAGAATAACTAAATCCTTACTACGAGCACCGTTGATCGTAATTACATGGTTACCTGCCTGTTTCAGGGCTACAGCGGTCGGATAGGCTATCGCCGTTCCTACTCCGCCACCAATACTTACTGTCGTGCCAAAATTCTCGATATGTGACGGCATACCCAGTGGCCCGACGATATCCATAATTTCATCCCCTGCCTCCAGCATATTTAGTTGTTTGGTCGTTTTTCCAACGCCCTGCACAATGATAGTAACCGTACCATCACTGGTATCGGAATCAGCAATGGTCAAGGGAATTCTTTCGCCGTGCTCTTCTATACGAATTATAACAAACTGACCCGCCTTACGTTTCTCTGCGATTTTGGGTTCTTTAATTTTAAATAGTTTAATATCCTGTGCCAGAAATCTTGCTTCAGTAATTTGGTACATCCTATTCCCCTTTTAGTCTGGTATCCTTGCCTAAAAAATCCTTTTACAAACTAATCTTCCCGACCCATCTGACCGGTGTGAATTCTATAATACTCATCAATTGTTTTTGCATGACGACGTTCATCCGAAGAAAGACTTGAAAACAATTTTTTCAGTTCATCCCGGGTACTGGTCTGCTCCATATGACCGTATACCTCTGATGCCTTATTTTCCTTCTTCATCGCCACTTCCATTGCCTTTTCAATGGACATTTCTTCTATCGGTTCCTCATCGGGAATAACATGGGCATTTTCAATTTTCCGGACTGATTCTTCATCCACTGGAAGCGTACCATCATAAATTCCCATCTCCTTTACACCCTTCAAAATACGCTCGTGGCCTTTTTCTTCCTTTGCCAATGATTTAAAAAATTCTTTTAGCTTTGGGTTGTTTGTTTTTTCCAGCGCACCCAGATAAAATTTTTGCGCGGCAATTTCGTCCCGGATTGCTGCGTCCAGAAGATCATTTAGTGTTTTCGCCATTATGAATCCTTTCTGATACACCTACTTTGTGAAACCAATAACATAAATCTACAAAAATATTTAGCAATATTCTTCTAGAATTTTAACCATAAAGACGCAAAGTATTTAATTAATTTTGTCATCCCGAAGGGATCTTTGCAGTTGTCGGCGCAGCTAACGCAAGCACATGCATAGATCCTTACAGGATGACTTATAATCATCTTTGTGCTTTTTGTGCCTTCTTTGTGAAATTAGTGGTTAAAAACTTCATTAAAATTTAGCACTAATCTTGATAATTTTTAATTTTCGGAAATACTTTGATAAAAATTTAGATTGTCTTATTTTTGAGATCGATATCAATTATATTTGTAAGCCGTTGAAACGGCTAAATTAAAGAATAGATTTCCTTTAACACCTGGCTTAAAGCCAGGTGTCAATTAAAAACAGAAAATTTTAACCGTTTTAACGGTTTTCAAAATATACTTTCACTGACTTCAAAACAGAAACAAGACGAATCAATGGAAATAATCAATAGAGGAATATCAGGTGGAATTCAGAGATAGACTATTTTTATTTCTTAGCGGGATTTTTCTCACATCCCTGGTCGTAGGCAATATTATCGGAACCACAAAATTTGTCAATATCTACGGTCTTATTGTTCCGGCCGGGGTTCTCGCCTACCCTTTTACATTTCTGGCAACCGATTTAATCTGTGAGCTTTACGGGAAGAAAAAAGCACAAACGCTGGTCTGGATAGGCTTTTTTATGAATGTATTTTTGCTGCTGTTAATGTCGCTGGGCCATTTTCTACCCGATGCTTCCGGCGTTTCCGGAGCAGCATCTACATTTGATCGCGTATACCAATTTATGGTCGGAAATGTCGTCGCCTCAATGATTGCTTATCTGATTGCCCAGACTGTTGATGTCCATCTGTTTCATTTCTGGAAAAAATTGACCAAGGGGAAACATCTGTGGTTGCGAAATAATGCATCGACCACTTTTAGCCAGTTGATTGATACGATATCAATTCTTACGATACTCTATCTTGCAGATAATCTTGGCCCGGAGATTAACACGGCAGGTCGTCTTTTTCAACTGATTCTTGCTTCATATCTATTCAAATTTTTCTTTGCCCTTTTTGATACTCCTTTGTTTTATCTTGGTGTGTGGCTGTTAAAGAAAAAAGTTCATGAAGATCCGGATGAAAAAAAATGGGGGTATCAATCATTTAAAGAAGAAGCGCTTTGAGT
>JAGLYF010000276.1 GCA_023132435.1 Calditrichia bacterium
CAGGAACTCACTCAGCCAAAACGTTCGGGGCCACCTGTAAAACATGTGATTAAGGCGCTGGATAAAACTGGTGAGGCTTTGGTTAAAGATATCCCCATACCTTCAAACATACAAAACCTGATCTCAAAACCGCCCATACCTTTGATGACTTTTGGAATCTGGCGATGGATGTTTTTGAAAATAAGCAGGCAATCGTGGAAACAGCAAGCGGTTGAGAATGGCGTTAGCGAAGAAAAAATGTATGCAATACCATATGGAGATTAAAGAACTAAGGTTATAATGGTATAGATTATCTATGCATCAATAAAAAATGTTTTGAATACATTAAATATTATATATAAAAACGCCACATAACGATGCAATTAACCGGAATTTAAACGCGTCTGCTGCTTCGTTGGTATTTTAAGAATTAATATGACGTTTAAATCCGGTTTAGGGGTTATATGACAAAAAACATCAAGCAAAGGTAGATCATGAAGTTCAAAAAACTCACACCAAGTACCTCGTCGCTCTGCTTTTTGCCGCCAGTGATTTGCGGGTTAGCAAACTCTGTTTATTTTCTGCCTAATTAATAAAATTAAACATATTTTATTCCATTATTGCCTTTTTTGGGCAAATATAGTATAATACTTGTCATTATGAGTGAATTAGCAGGAATAGGAAAATCATATCGAAAGAAACTAAGTAGAGTTTTGGAAAAGAATTATAGTGTAATCACTGCGAAATTAGTTTCTGAAACTTTAAAAGTTCCAATTCAAGAATCAGGAAGATTGCTTTCAAGGTGGAATAGGAGTGGTTGGATTAAAAGAATTAAAAGAGGATCATATGTCCCAATCCCTTTAGAATCAACGACAAGTAAGGTAATTGTAGATGAACCATTTCTAGTAGTAGATTCTTTATACGCACCCGGATATCTTTCTGGATTTAGCGCTGTAAAACACTGGGATCTCACAGAACAAATTTTTGAATCTGTAACATATTTCACCCTAAAAAAAGTCAAGAATCGTAATCCAATTCATGGTGGTATCAAATTTAAACTTAAGACTATTTCAAAGCATAAGTTATTTGGCCTAAAGACATTGTGGATTGGGAGCAAAAAAGTTAGAATTAGCGATCCTTCTAAAACTATGATCGATCTACTTGATGACCCTAAGATAGTCGGTGGAATTACAATTATTATAGATTTTTTTTCCGAATACATTGATTCTGAACACTATGATTTTGATTTATTAATACAATATGCTCATCAAATGAATAATAAAACAATATTTAAAAGACTAGGTTTGATATATGAATTAATGTTTAAAGCAAATGAAGAAGTTTTGGGGATATTATTAAAAAATATTTCTTCTGGCTTTTCAGAGTTTGATCCTACAGTATCGTCAAGATATAATATTGTTAAATGGAAATTGAAAACATCAGAATTTTGGAAAAAGAAATATGATCGAAAAAAATGAAATTCTGAAAATGGCAGCCGGTTTGGATCTCAATCCAGATACAGTTGAAAAAGATTATATTCTGGGGTGGATGTTATTTGGAATAAATCGGCAACCTGCAATTTCAACTTGGGCATTTAAAGGAGGAACAAGCCTAAAAAAATGTTTTTTCGAGACATTTAGATTCTCAGAAGATTTAGATTTCACAGTTACCAAACAATCACATTTAACTGAAAAATTTCTATTAAGAAACTTTATTGAAATTACAGACTTTTTAATGGAAGAAGTTGGATTAATATTTTTTAAGGATAGATTTAAATTTAAAATTATTGACAAAGGTAATGGAAATTACTCTGCTCAGGGTAAAATACATTTCAACGGACCACTGAGAAGAAAACAGGGAGTAGCAACTATAAAACTGGATTTGACTACTGATGAAATACTCGTTCTCAGATCTGTAAAAAAGAAAGTGCATCATCCTTATACAGATGAACCATCCCAAGGGATATATGCTAATTGTTATGCTTTCGAAGAAGTTGTTGCAGAAAAAATTAGAGCATTAGCTCAAAGAGCAAGACCGAGAGATGTATACGATGTAGTCCACATTTTTAGAAATAGACAGATGATTAATAATCCTACACTTGTTTATAATGTACTTCAAAAAAAATGTAACTATAAAAAGATTGAAATCCCTACATTCCAACACATCGAAGAGCATGAAAAATTAGATGAATTAGAACCGCAATGGGAGTTTATGCTTGCTCATCAGCTTTCATATCTCCCAAGTTTTGCATCTTTTTGGAACGATTTATCCCCATTTTTTGATTGGTTGACAGGACAATTATCTGAAAATAAACTTGTCTCAGTATCTACTAAAGATGAACAAATATTTCACCCTGGTAGAGTTCATTATGCATATTCTGCTAATTTTCTTTTGCAAAGAATTCAATTTGCAGCAGCAAACAGGGTATGTATTAAATTAAGGTACAAAAGTAAAACAAGGACAGTAGAGCCGATTTCATTCAGAACTTCAAGTATTGGGAATAGGTTATTTTATGGATTTGAAAGAGAAGCAAATCATGCCAAAGCTTATTCAATTTCAAAAATTCAATCAATAGAAATTACAAATATAGCATATACTGAGAAATATCCTGTTGAAATTAGTTCGAGTGGGCGTGTTTCAATGCCCCCAATAAGAAGAACTTCAAATGTTTCAATAGCAAAAAATGATTCAAGATATGTTTATGAATGCCCAAATTGTGAAAGAAAATTTTATAGGAAAAAGAGAAATTCAAAACTCAATCCTCATAAAGATAAAGATGGGTTGGCATGCTCAGGTAGACGGGGGATACTTATAAATTAATAAAACTAAATATGATGTTAGTAATAAAAGTAGGTAGCAAAATTATCGTTTGCTAACAATCTGTTCATCGTGTCAAGTTAAATCCAGATCGATGGGAATCTATAAAAGGAGAAAATTCGATATTGTTATTCAGTGGGTGCGAGTTAATCATATCCGGCTCAAGTCCCACCTGCTTAAAGTCTAACCAGCAGGGTAGTAGTGAACTCCACGTGTCCCGAGTACTCGGGATAACGGAAATACGAAGCTGAAGTAAACAAGAATGCCCCGATAAATCGGGATCTGCGACAGGCTTTCGTGCGTCACTGAGCCCCGAAATATGTATAGTTGTGGTCATTAGGATAATCCGGGAACTTGAGAGAGCCATCTGTCTCCTTGTTGAGAAAAGGTAAAGGGAATCCTTCCGCAGAAGGTAAAACCCCGGCATAACGTTTCACTTTAGGGAACTATGGGAAATACCCAGGTATTACCAACCATATCACCGAAACTGAAGCGAATTGCGGAACTTTAATGTGGGTAGCAAAGTTATGTCTGAGGAACCGTGTGAGGGAAATCTTCACGTAAGGATCTGTGGGGGGAGCGGCTGGGCAACTGCTGCTTCTACCCGGAACTCGGAACGCAAACGCGTTCCGGTTTCACCGCGACGGGAAGGGCGTCGAGAGTTTACATCCGGTTAACCGCAATCCGTTATGCACCTAAGGAGATTAGATATGAAATATGTTATATTAATTCTATCCTTAACAATCATCTTTGGTTGTTCAAAAAATAGTGATCCCTTTTCTGTAAACAACGAAGAATCATGTTTCGGTATTTATTTTTTAAAAGACACTACAATGACTGAACAAGAAACTGCAAAAATGGATATAAATAGTCTTGTCTTGAATGATGATCCTTGGTTATCACATAATGATATCGAATTTTACGATTTTTCCACTCATTGTATCTATTTGAAAAAAGATAAAAGTTACTTTTTTGAAAATTATGGAGGAAAGTTTTACCAATTCAATCCAGAATTAATAAGCAGACCATTTGTTATAGTTGCTGGAAATGAAAGATGTTATGTTGGGGCATTACATAGCGGGTTACTCTCAATGGCACCGGCAGGTCCTTACATGAATGAATTGGATGTTGGCTATTTCCCTGCAGATGTAATACATATATCAAGAGCTTGGTCTGATGATAAAGATATTCGAAGCAATCCAAAAGTAGAAGAAGTTCTCATAGAACAGGATTTATTTCACGCTGGTTTAGAAATCGAATTAACATCATTTCAACTAGTAGATAATTCAGATACTTCAACTGTAGAATACTCAATTAAAATAAAGAATAATGATCAAGATAATCTTTATATAATTGATCCTGCAAAGATGGGCAGTGAATTATTCCATTATTATACCAATGGACCTCATTTGTGGGATTACAGTAAACCACTATATTTGTATTCTCAATTTAAAGAAGTAGATTCACCCGAACCTTATGATAGCTGGAATTTTGAGTGGTTTACTCTTGTAAAAAGTAATCAATCCATTGAACGTACCATTCTTCTAAAAGGTTATCCTCATATTCCTAATGGGAATTATGTGGGTTATATGAATTTTTCAAATCCTACAAAAATCACCAAAGAGAATCGATATGTAGCAGATAGTAGAATTTGGATTGGTTCTATTAGATCCAATGATTTTCAAATTATGATTCAGGAATAGTGAAAAAAAATTAAATATAGTTATATAGCGGTACATAACACACAGGCATACATCTCCCGGGCATGGCACGTAACTAACAGGGTGAAAGTCCTTGTACCAGGTATTAGTGGAGCCTAAGGTTAGGAGAAGGGCAAGGGCGTTGTCGCGGGAGAGGCTTCCCCCTATCCCGATTAGGCCAATGAATAGGAATTACGACAATCCATGTATAAAAACAGCAGTGAGCAAAAGCAGGAGACAAGTAACTCCGCAGCCATGAGCAAATATATGCTATGCGACTATATCTGATCAATCCCTGCAACCCGCTTGTCAGCATCGTCAAAGTCACGGTGAGCCGCTGGAACCGATACCGCGTTTGGAAGCCGCTCAGCCTGATGGTTCTGGCGAGCCTGACCCCGCCGGAGTGGGAAATCTCGATCGTTGACGAAAACTTAGGCGCGCCGGACTATCCGTCGATGCCTCTGCCGGATCTGGTGGGCATCACTACGTTCACCTCGCAGGCAAACCGGGCCTATGAAGTGGCCGCTCACTTCCGGCGCTTCGGAGTGCCTGTCGTCATGGGCGGCATCCACGCCACCATGTGCATGGACGAAGTCATGGAGCGGGTGGACTCCGTCGTCACGGGGGAAGCCGAAGGTGTCTGGTTGCAGGTGCTGGAGGACGCTCGGCACGGCTGCCTGAAACGCCGGTATGATGGAGGACTCGCCGAGATAAGCGATATCCCAGCAGCTCGTCATGATTTGTTGGCTACAGGATATACCTTAGGAGCCATTCAGACCACGCGCGGCTGTCCCTTGAACTGTAACTTCTGCAGTGTGACAGCGTTCAACGGGGTCCACTACCGGATGCGATCCATTGGGGACGTCGTTCGGGAATTTCAGCTGATCCGCGAGAAACGCGTTCTGGTGGTAGACGACAACCTCGTGGGCACGCGTCCTGAACATATCGCCCGCGCCAAGGACCTGTTTCGCGCCATGATACAGGCAAAACTGAAAAAAGAATGGGTCGCCCAAGCCACGATCAACTTCGCTGATGACGATGAACTCCTGGCGTTGGCCGCGAAGGCGGGCTGCCGGGGCATCTTCATCGGCTTCGAGTCGCCGACGCCGAAGGGGCTTCGGGAACTCAGCAAGAAGTTCAATTTTATGAAGGGCCGGGACTTTCGGGCCTCTGTACGGCGCATCCAACGGCACGGAATCCTGGTCGTGGGTTCCTTTATCATCGGTTTGGACGTAGATGAACCGGGCATCGGAAAACGCACGGCCGAGGCAGCCAGCCAGTACGGCGTGGACAATCTAAACGCGCTGTTTCTGACGCCCTTGCCCGGCACGCGCCTGTGGGACCAGATGAAAGCGGAGGGCCGCATCGCTCTCGATACATTCCCGGAAGACTGGAAATACTACACGCTGACCTTCCCGGTAGCCCGGTATAAGCATCTGTCTCTGGATGGTATCAGTGACGAGATGCTCTCCTGCGACCGGACTTTCTATTCCATGCCGCGCATTCTACGCCGGGTTTGGGGCAACCTGTGGGGACGCCGCCAGCCGCTGATCAGTCTGGTGGGCAATCTCTCATACAGGAAAAATCTTCAGCTGAGTTGTAAAGCATACGCGGCCTTCAAGGGTTACCTGGGCAATAGCACGACTGTGTAAAGAAGTTATGAAAGAAAATGGTGTTTGGCTTTTTGAAAACAATCACTTCGGGGAAAATGGCCTAATCGGGTAAGTGGGGGTTTTTCTCCCCCGCTCCCACACCATCCCGTATCAAGTACGGGACAGGCTCCGGCTCATCGTTTTGCACACCAGCTTCACGCCAAAGGCGCATCTACGACCTCCGGACAAAACCTCACGGTTTTGGCCTTGCTTTCGGCTAATACTTATGACTATATTACTATATAGACAGGATTCATGTATAGGGGACTTACACCCCATTAGATCACGTCCATGCTAAGCGTACACAACGGTTTCAACCTGACCCCGAGTACTCGGGGCAGGTTAAACCAAGCTTTATATGGCTTAAAATTGAACAAAGGGTAATCACATGAAGGAGTCAAAAGCAAAAAAGGTTTTGCAGAAAATCCTTGATCCTTCGGATGTTCAGATTAATGGGAGCAGACCCTGGGATATCCAGATACAC
>JAGLYF010000277.1 GCA_023132435.1 Calditrichia bacterium
CCGGGATTATAGGTACCGACTTTTGCCTGTAATTGATTTGGTTTGTTTACTTCCATGCCCCCAACTTCCAAAATCACATCTCCGGCCTTTATTCCTGCTTTATCAGCCGCTTTACCCGGGAGAACATTGCTGATAAAAACACCCTGCGGTTTATCTAATCCGACACCCTCTGCCCGAATTGGTGTCATCGGCTCAATTTGCACACCGATATATCCTCGTCTTACTTCTCCGTAATTAATAAAATCATCCATTACTGTTTTGGCCAGATTAATGGGAATAGCAAATCCGTAACCGATATAGGTACCGGTTTCGGTTTTTATTGCTGTGTTTACACCGATCACTTCTCCTCTATAATTGACCAACGCCCCGCCGCTGTTTCCGGGATTGATTGCAGCATCAGTCTGTATAAAATTTTCAATCGCATAACCACCTCTGCCGATAATATTAATATCACGACTCAGGGCACTGACAATACCTGCAGTTACACTAAAATTCAATTCCAGGGGACTACCAATCGCAAGAGCCCATTCACCGATTTCAGTTTGATCGGAATTACCCAATATGGCCCGGGTAAGTCCTTTGGCATCGATCTTTATCAGGGCAACTTCAGTTTCCGGATCCGTACCTATCACTTCCGCATCAAACTCCTGTAAATCAACCAGTTGTACGCGAAGTTCATCAACATCTTTGATCACATGGTGGTTGGTCAAAATGTATCCATCGTCACTAACAATAATACCCGATCCTAATCCACGCTGCATAAATTCGCGTTCTCTTCCTTCAGATTCACCTTCCTGTCCAAAACCACGGAAAAAACGATGCCAGGGATTTTCAGGAATTTTCACATTCTTTGCCGTATAGATGGTTACAATTGCCGGTTTAACCTTTTTTACGATTTCAACAAATGCATTGCCTGGATTGAGATTACCGGTATTTAATGATTCCTGGGGTTGATCCATTGACTCAGTAGATTCCGTATAAATTGCGCCGGAGTCATTCTGATCAGCAATAGATTTTGAATCGAGATTGAATCCCGTTGTTAAGACAACTCCGATTATAATACCAATGGCAATTAAGCCAAATATCAGAGGTACTGAGTTACGATAATTTGACATTTACAATTTCTCCTTTATTTAATCATTTCCTCTTAATATCAATAATCTCACCAGATGAATAAGGGCTACAGCAGTCGCTGCGACATAGGTCAAAGCCGCTGCATTCAAAACCTTTCGTGCACCCCTCATTTCCTCTTCTACCAGCATACCATTTGAACTGAGTTGTGCCAGGGCGCGATGACTGGCATTAAATTCAACCGGCAACGTTACAAAATGAAATATAACAACACCGGCAAACAGAATTATTCCTATATCCATTAAAAGTGGTGTATTAAACAGAAATCCAATAATAAACAAGGGAAACGCTGCCCAGGAACCTAAATTTGTTGCTGGCAATATAGAATGCCTTATCTTTAAGGGAATGTAGCCGGTACCATGCTGTATGGCATGACCCACCTCATGTGCGGCAACAGCGATGGCAGATAATGAACGTCCCCGGTAATTATCAGTAGAAAGACGAACAGTATTCGAACGGGGGTCATAATGATCACTCAATTTTCCTTTTACGGCCTCAATTTTCACATCGGGAAGACCATTGTGTTCCAGTAGAAATTTTGCAGTTTCTGCACCTGTTGCCCCGCGTGCAGATGAAATTTTAGAATACTTTGAATAAGTGGAAGAAACTCTCATCTGAGCCCAAATTGCCAGGATAATTGCCGGGATCAACAAGATCAT
>JAGLYF010000278.1 GCA_023132435.1 Calditrichia bacterium
GACATTCGACCAGGAAGTAATGATTGGTATGATTTACATGATGAAGTTGTCGCATCTTGTAGACGATAAAATTCATGCGCGTTCAATAGGACCATACTCGCTGATTACTCAGCAACCGCTAGGTGGTAAAGCACAGTTTGGTGGACAGCGATTTGGTGAAATGGAAGTATGGGCGCTCGAAGCTTACGGTGCTGCGCACACACTCCAGGAAATTCTTACGGTAAAAAGTGATGATGTTATTGGTCGCTCAAAAGTGTATGAGGCCATTGTTAAAGGTGAAAATTTACCTGATGCAGGTATACCTGAGTCGTTTAATGTACTCGTGCGTGAATTGCAAGGTCTGGGGTTAAAAGTAAGGTTAGAGTAGTAAAACCCTGGTTTAACTTAAGGCAATCAAAAAACTTAACAGGAGTTGAGGATTTTGGATTATAAAAAAGGACCCAACCGATTTAGCAAAATAACGATCAGTCTTGCTTCACCTAATGATATTCTTGAACAATCTCATGGTGAAGTCTCAAAACCGGAAACTATAAATTACCGGTCATTTAAACCGGAAAAAGATGGTTTGTTTTGTGAAAAGATATTTGGTCCGGTTAAAGACTGGGAATGCCATTGCGGCAAATACAAAAGAATCCGCTATAAAGGAATTATTTGTGACCGCTGTGGTGTCGAAGTCACCCAAAAAAGTGTTCGTCGTGAAAGAATGGGGCATATCAGTCTGGCTGTTCCGGTTGTGCATATATGGTTTTTCCGATCCCTGCCTACCAAAATTGGCTATTTACTTGATATGTCTCCAAAGGATCTGGAAAAGGTCATTTATTATGAACAATATGTGGTTGTTAGTCCTGGAAAAAGTGATCTTAAGGGAAAACAGCTAATCAACGAAGATGAGTATTTCAAACAGATTGAGGGCCACGGTGAGGCGAATGAGGATCTGAGTGATGATGACGAGGCAAAGTTTATAGCGAAAATTGGTGGTGAAGCGATTCATGATCTTCTCAGTCGCATAAATATTAAAGATTTATCTCTTGAACTGAGATCAAAGGTTCGAAATGAAACTTCAGTCCAGAAAAAAACCGAAGCTTTAAAACGGCTAAAAGTTGTAGAATCAATGAGAGTACGTGATGCGAATACAGAATACCGAAATAAACCTGAATGGATGGTCCTGGATGTAATACCGGTCATTCCGCCAGAGCTCAGACCACTGGTACCTCTTGAAGGAGGACGTTTCGCGACAAGTGACTTAAATGATCTCTACCGTCGTGTGATCATCCGAAATAATCGATTGAAAAAGCTGCTTGAGATTCGTGCACCGGAAGTTATTTTGCGTAATGAAAAACGAATGCTTCAGGAATCTGTCGATTCATTGTTTGATAACTCAAAACGTACGACTGCCATGCGTTCCGATGGAAACAGACCGCTAAAATCTCTGTCAGATATGCTAAAAGGAAAGCAGGGTCGTTTTCGTCAGAATCTTTTAGGTAAACGTGTGGATTACTCTGGCCGTTCGGTTATCGTCGTTGGTCCTGAGTTAAAATTACACGAATGCGGACTACCCAAGGATATGGCGATTGAGCTTTTCAAGCCATTCATTATCCGTAAACTGGTTGAACGTCGTTTTGTGAAAACGGTTAAAAGCGCCAAAAAATTGGTTGAAAAACGTGGTCCTGAAGTATGGGATATTCTGGAAGAAATTATTGAAGATCATCCGGTATTACTCAACCGTGCACCGACCCTTCACCGTCTTGGTATACAGGCCTTTCAACCTGTATTGATTGAAGGAAAGGCGATCCGGATCCATCCGCTGGTGTGTACGGCTTTTAATGCTGATTTTGATGGTGACCAGATGGCTGTCCATATTCCCCTTTCTTACGAAGCGCAGGTGGAAACAAAGATATTAATGCTTTCCAGTCACAATATATTATCACCGGCCAGTGGAAAGCCGATTGTAGTACCCAGTCAGGATATCGTTCTTGGTTGCTACTATCTGACAAAAGCCAGACCGGGTCAGAAAGGTGAGAATAAACGATTTGCATCACCTAACGAAGTAATCGTTGCTTATAATGCCGGAAAAATTGATTTACATGCACGGATTAAACTTCGCCTTGACGGTGAAATAATTGAAACAACTACCGGACGGGTTATTTTTAATGAAGTTGTCCCGGAAGGTCTTGGATTTATTAATGAGTTACTCTCCAAAAAAAGCTTAACGGAAATCGTTTCTCATTGCTACCGCAAATCCGGCAACAGAGTTACCGCAAAGTTTCTTGATGATTTAAAAGATCTTGGTTTTAACTTCGCGATGAGTTCGGGTGTTTCAATCAGTCTTGCAGATGTGGTAACTCCGCCTGAGAAGGAAATTCTGATTGAACAGGCGCAAAAGGAAGTAGATAATATTCAAAACCAGTTTCTACGCGGTATTATTACCGATGGTGAGCGTTATAATAAAATTATCGATATCTGGACACACATCACCGGTGAAGTCGCTGAAATAATGTTTGCAAGGCTGAGCAAACATGATGATGGATTTAATCCATTGTTTATGATGTCTGACTCAGGTGCACGCGGTAGTAAAGAACAGATTCGCCAGTTGGCCGGAATGCGTGGTCTGATGGCGAAACCGCAAAAAACCCTGTCCGGCCAGACTGGTGAAATTATCGAGAATCCAATCACAGCAAACTTTCTCGAAGGACTGTCCGTGATTGAATATTTTATCTCCACGCACGGTGCGCGTAAAGGTTTGGCTGACACAGCACTAAAAACAGCGGATGCGGGGTATCTGACCAGACGTTTGGTTGACGTGGCCCAGGATGTTATTATTTCCGTGCATGATTGTGGAACGATCCTCGGTATCGAAATGACCGATTTAAAAGAAGGTGAAGAGATTATTGAACCTTTGGAAGATCGTATTACCGGTCGGGTATCTGCAGAAGATGTTACAGATGATAGTACAGATACAACAATCGTGAAACGCGGAGAGGTGATTACGGAAAAAATCGCAGAACAGATAGCTACCGCCCCGATTGAAAGTATTCTGGTTAGAACTGAATTGACCTGTGAATCAAAACGTGGTGTGTGCTCACTGTGTTACGGTCGCAACCTGGCTACCGGTAAATTAGTTGGTATCGGTGAGGCTGTCGGTGTTATGGCGGCACAGAGTATTGGTGAGCCTGGTACGCAGTTAACACTGAGAACATTTCATATCGGTGGTACGGCTGCACGTATTACTGCGGAATCACACATTGCTACTAAGTATGACGGTAAGGTAAAATATGTCAATATCCGGACAATCGAGAATATTAACAAAGAAAATGTAGTCCTTGGCCGTAGCGGTAAAATTGAAATTCTGGATGAAAATAACCGGGTGATCGCTACGTACAACGTTCCCTATGGTGCTATTTTGCGCATGGACGAAGACACCGAAGTTAAAAAGGGTGAAACGCTCTTTGATTGGGACCCCTATAGCTCTGTAATCCTGGCGGATAGAAAAGGTGAAATCAAATTTGAGGATATAATTGAGAATATGACCTACCGGGAAGAATTGGATGAGCAAACCGGTCTTCGACAGAGAGTGGTGATTGAATCAAAAAATAAGAACCTAAATCCGCATATTTATATAAAGGATGAAAAAACCGGAGATAAAAGCAAATTTATCATTCCGGTAAAAGCATTCTTGCAAGTTCAGGATAATCAATATGTTAATGCGGGTGAAGCACTTGTAAAAATCCCAAGAGAGATTGGTAAAACACGTGATATTACCGGTGGTCTTCCGCGTGTTGCCGAGTTGTTTGAGGCACGGAGACCAAAAGAAATGGCTGTCGTAACAGAAATAGACGGTGTGGTCAAGTTTGGACCGGTGAAACGTGGTGTCCGTGAATTGATTGTTGAGAGCGAGACCGAAACAAAGAAATACTCCGTTCCTTATGGCAAACATATTCTCGTACATGAAAATGATTTTATAGAAGCAGGTGATCGTTTAACCGATGGTTCCATTTCGCCGCAGGATATTCTGACCATTAAAGGACCCGGAAAAGTTCAGGAATACCTGGTGAACGAAATTCAGGAAATATACCGGTTACAGGGTGTGAAGATTAATGACAAACATATTGGTATTATCGTCCGTCAGATGTTGCAAAAGGTGCAAATCCTTGATAGTGGTGATAGTATGTTTCTTGAAGGTGATCAGGTGGACCGGGCAACTTTTCTTGAAGAGAATGAAAAGATCCTTGAAAAAATTGTTGTTGCCGATCCGGGAGATTCATTATTCCGCGAAGGCGATCTTACAGATAAGAAAACCATCGAACTTATCAACAGGGATTTGAAAAAGGACAAGAAAAAACCGATCAAGTATCGAAAGGCCAAACCATCCTCATTTACTCCGGTCTTACTTGGAATAACACAGGCAGCCTTAAGTACCGAGAGTTTTATCTCAGCTGCATCATTCCAGGAGACAACGAAAGTGCTCACAGAGGCAGCGGTTGCCGGTAAGGAAGATAATCTGATCGGCTTAAAAGAAAATGTAATTATGGGGCATTTGATTCCTGCAGGTACAGGTCTGGCTAAGTATGCAAACCTGTATGTGGAACACGAAGAGGAAGAAACGGAAGAAGAAGACGAAATGCTCAGCGAAGAGATAGGAAATATCACAGAAACATCTTGAACCAAGAATTTGTAGTTATTAAATTATTAATCTGTGACTTTTTATAGGAGGTAGGTTTGCCGACGATCAATCAGTTAATTCGAAATGGCAGAAAAAGTATAACAAAAAAGACGAAAGCACCGGCGCTCGGATCTTCACCTCAAAAAAGGGGTGTGTGTACCAGAGTGTATACAACGACACCGAAAAAACCTAATTCGGCACTGCGAAAAGTTGCCCGTGTGCGTCTGACAAATGGAATAGAAGTTTCTGCATATATTCCTGGTGAAGGACATAATTTGCAGGAGCACTCAATCGTGTTGATACGTGGTGGTCGTGTAAAAGATTTACCCGGTGTAAGGTATCATATTGTACGCGGTACGCTTGACACAAGCGGTGTCGGTGATCGCAAACAGAGCCGGTCAAAATACGGTACTAAAAAACCAAGATAAGAATTTGAAATATCATTTTTTGGAGTTTGTATGCCAAGAAGAAGAAGGGCACAAGAAAGAAAAATACTACCGGATCCAAAGTATAAAAACCAGGTAGTTGCAAAATTTATTAATGGAATGATGCTTCAGGGGAAAAGAAGCATTGCGGAACATATTTTTTATAATGCAATGGATCTGATCGAAGAGAAAATAAAAAAAGATCCTCTGGAGGTGTTTCGCAAGGCAATGGATAATGCCGCTCCTCTTCTGGAAGTTAAATCAAGACGTGTCGGTGGAGCAACCTACCAGGTGCCCATCGAAGTGAGAGATAAACGTCGACGTACGTTGGCTATCCGCTGGTTGGTTTCTTATGCGAAAGGCCGGTCCGAAAAAACAATGGCTGAAAAATTGGCCAATGAATTAATGGCTGCTGCAAATAACGAAGGATC
Organism: Calditrichia bacterium; assembly: GCA_023132435.1. Taxonomy (GTDB): domain Bacteria; phylum Calditrichota; class Calditrichia; order JAJRVZ01; family JAJRVZ01; genus JAGLYF01. The sequence continues at coordinate 5,517 of JAGLYF010000278.1, forward strand.
AACGATTAAGAAAAAAGAAGATACACATAAAATGGCAGAAGCTAATAAGGCTTTTGCACATTTCAGGTGGTAGGTAGAAAACAGATTTTAAATGAAATCGTCATTAGACAAAATTAGAAACATCGGGATTATGGCCCATATTGACGCCGGTAAAACAACAACTACTGAGCGTATCCTCTATTATACCGGTCGATTACATCGCATGGGTGAAGTCCATGATGGTGCGGCTACGATGGATTGGATGGAACAGGAAAAAGAGAGAGGTATTACAATTACCAGCGCGGCCACCACAACCACCTGGAATAATCATAATATCAATATTATTGATACACCGGGTCATGTTGATTTTACCGTTGAGGTTGAGCGGTCATTACGTGTGTTAGATGGCGCAGTTGCTCTGTTTTGTGCAGTTGGTGGTGTTGAACCACAATCCGAGACGGTCTGGCGTCAGGCAGATAAATATGGTGTACCAAGAATCGCTTTTGTTAATAAAATGGATAGAATAGGCGCAGATTTTTATAATGTTATTGAGATGATACGCATGCGTCTTGGTGCTTTTCCGATACCACTTCAAATCCCGATGGGTGAAGGTGATTTATTTACCGGTCTGATCGATCTAATCAAAATGAAGTCGGTTATTTATAATGAAAGCAGCCTGGGATCACTTTTCGAAGAAGGTGAGATCCCAAAAGGATTGGTTGAAAAAGCACAAAAATATCGTACTGATATTTTTGAAGCAGTTGCCGAATATGATGAAGAATTATTGGAAAAATATCTTGAAGGTAAAGAAATCTCTGAAGCAGAACTAATGTCAGCAATCCGTAAAGCAACAATTGATGTAAAAATTGTTCCGGTTCTGTGTGGGTCAGCATTTAAAAATAAAGGTGTACAGCGGTTGTTGGATGCGATCATTTCATATCTTCCGTCTCCACAGGATTTGCAACCTGTGGTAGGAAAACATCCGCGAAAAAACGAAACGATTCTCAGGAATAATTCGGTTGATGATCCCTTCTCGGCTCTTGCCTTTAAAGTGATGACAGATCCTTATGTTGGTAAATTGACCTTTTTTCGGGTGTATTCAGGATCAGCAAAGGCCGGATCATATATATTCAATACAAATACTGAGAAAAAAGAGCGCCTGGGCCGCATCCTAAAAATGCATGCCAATTCCAGAGAAGATGTGGAAGTTGTGCAGGCCGGTGATATTGCCGCTGCGGTAGGACTGAAAAAAACGCGTACAGGCGATACACTTTGTGATGAGAATAAACATATTATTCTCGAGTCCATGCATTTTCCGGAACCGGTTATATCCGTAGCGATTGAACCTAAAACTAAGGCCGATCAGGACAAACTGGCAGGCGCTTTAAGTAAATTGAGTGAAGAAGATCCTACTTTCAAGGTTTATACTGATGAGGAGACCGGTCAAACGATTATTCGGGGAATGGGTGAGTTACATCTTGAGATTATCGTTGATCGTATGTTGAGGGAATTCAAGGTTGGTGCAAACATTGGACGTCCTCAGGTTGCTTATAAAGAGACGATTACGAGAACCCTCGAATCTGAAGGTAAATTTATCAGACAATCAGGTGGTCGTGGTCAATATGGTCATGTCAAGATTGAGATCGGCCCTAATGAAACCGGAAAAGGTTTTGAATTTGAAGATGCCATTGTTGGTGGCGTGATTCCACGGGAATATATTTCATCTGTAAGGATGGGTATTGAAGGTGCGATGAATAGCGGCGTTCTGGCCGGTTATCCCGTTCATGATGTAAAAGTTAAACTATTTGATGGTTCGTATCATGATGTAGACTCCAGTGAGATGGCCTTTAAAATTGCCGGGTCAATCGCCCTGCAAGAAGGATGCAAAAAGGCAGGTGCGGTACTGCTGGAACCGATTATGAAATTGGAAGTTATAGTACCGGAGGAATACCTCGGTGATGTGGTTGGAAACCTGAATTCGCGTCGCGGTAAAATATCTGGTATAATGCCAAGAAAAGATGCACAGGTCGTAGCAGCTATGGCACCACTGGGAGAAATGTTTGGATATGCAACCGATCTGAGATCAATATCACAGGGGCGTGCTATCTATACGATGCAGTTTTCGCATTACGAACCTGTACCCAAAAATATAGCTGACGAAATTGTTGAAAAAGCAAAAGGTTAAACCTTTTTTGAAAAAGTTTTGGAGGAAAACCCATGGCGAAG
>JAGLYF010000279.1 GCA_023132435.1 Calditrichia bacterium
AGGCGGGTGGTGTTCACAAAGGATTTACCTTTTTCTACCCCACCCTGGCGAGGGAACATAATTATTGGGGCCATTACCAGTACCATACCAAATGCCCAGACCGCCCAGCCTATGATATATGCCACCTGATTATGTCCGGTTACGAGGATGCCAGATAAGACCAGCGGATTAACCGGAAAACATACGATACACAGGATAGTCAAGAGTGTACTCCAGAAAATGTTCTTTTTCGTCCATTTCTTAGCTGCCAACTTCTTATCCTCTTCTCTCATTTTTCAAATACATTATTTTCAGTTTTAATAATTTCATTGGTTATTTCAAATGATAAGTCTCACCAATTTTTAAAAGTATAACTTTAATTTTTGATTTTGCTTCTAATCTTTTCTTGAATTCTTGAGGATTTCCTTTCTTTTTGAAGTGCATTGGTACAACAGTTTTTGGCTTAATTGCTAATGCAGCACAGGCAGGATCAATATAAATAATTTTGTCCTTATATTTTATTTGAAACCAGGATGGTGGAAACCACCTTATGAATATAGACATTTTTATATCCCTAAATGTGAATTAAAAATTTGCAACTTTCTGCTCCGGTAATAACTGTTTGCACCAATTCTACCAGTTGTTGGGATTTCTGATGTTTGATTTTTATTTGATTTATTTTTCGTCTTCATGGTGTTTTCTCCTTTCATAATATTAAATTAGCGTAATTTAATATTTAATAACTTTTGGAACATCTTTAGCAACATTGATACATAACTGAATATCTTTCACGGTAAATTTTCCTTTTGTATACTTCTTTTTATTATTAATTTCTACAAGTTTTTTAAAAAGATTTTCTGCTTTTGATTTTGATATTTTTTCTGCTGTATCCGTTCCTGAATCATAAAAAATTCTCGCAAATATGGGTCCAATCCATTTTACTCTTGATATATCTGTTAATTTTACAAGTTCCATGATTTCTTCGCTTGAAATATTTTCTTGCTTGGCTAATTCATATCTTTCCTTTTTGGTTTTTATTTTTTCAAATAAATGTCTCGTGTTTTTAAGGCCAAATTTTCCCAGTTTATCTGTTACCTCTTTTTTTATGCCGGGAAATTTATTTAAGTTTACAGGTTTTGGTTGGTAACTATTAACTTCTCTTATTAAAATTGCAAGATAATCGTTCGGCAAACCTGATTTTTTAGCAAATTCTTTTACATTTTTTAACGCTTTCAAAACATTAATTATATCCTGAAGATTTTTAATCCCATGTTTTTTCAGGCATTTAATTCTTTCCTCTATTTGCTCTTTTAAAATTATTCTGCTCGGAATCATTTCTGATTGTTCAAGTACTTTCTGGTATTTTTCAATACTAAAATTTTCTAAATTGATATGATAGTTGTCAATCGTTTTGCTTGCATCTTTGACACTGATGTTTGGTGTAAGTTTTTTCATTGTTGCCTCCATAATTATCATATTAAATTATAATTTATAAATCTATTCATTTTCGTAGCGAAGTGGAGAAAACACAATATTATACCCCTCTTTTATTTTTGAAAAAATCAAATTTATTCCCCTTTGAAAGCCTATCATTCCTTTTCCTCTTAGAAAAATATTTTTTGAATTGCGTATAACGTTCGTGTATATTCCATTGTTCTTATCCCTCCAAATTGGCGGTATATAAACAATTGTTTATATATTTCTTTTACAATCATATCAATATTATTCAAAAAAATCATCTATTGGATTCCTTATCTTATCAATCGCCTTTTTGGACACATGATTGTAAATCTCTGTTATTTTTGAGCTGTTATGCCACAACAACTCTTGAATATATCTTAAATCAGTTCCTTGCTCAAGTAAATTAGTTGCATAACTGTGTCGTAACATATGCGGAGTAACATTTTTATTTACGCCTGCTTTACAAGTCGCATTTTTTAGAATATTTGCAACACTTGTGGGAGAGTATTTTGTTATATTGAATTTGACTGTATTAAAAACAATTCTTATTCTTCAAGCATACTACGAGGAATGGTTGAAGTATTGTAGATAATATATTCTATCTTGAATAAATCAAACTAAAAACGAATTTAATATGGGAGGAATTCAGATGTTTAAAAATACTCAAAAAAGAGTTATGGGTAATTTTGTCATATTAGTAATTGCTGTTCTTTCTTTTTCAAATTTGCAGGCTGCCGTTGGTCATGCTCTAAAAACGTTCAAAACTCCGGCAACCCATCCTACCGGTATGACTTTCGACGGGGAATATATCTGGCTGGCCGATAAAATGACTTACAAGATTTACAGAATAAATCCCCAAAATGGAAAAGTCGTTAAAACTATTCAATCACCCGGTTTTGATCCGACAGGCCTGGCCTGGGATGGAAAGCTGTTATGGTGTGCCGATGGAAAAGAGGGATGGATCTATGGGATAAATGTTGAAACCGAAATCGCTGAAAAGATACTTGAATCGAATTCATCCAAACCCGGCGGCCTTGCCTTTGATGGGAATTTTTTATGGCTGGTCGATAAAGAAGAAATGAAGTTACTTAAAATAAACAGAACCGATGGAATGATGCATGAAAATGTTCCAGCTCCTTCAAGCAATTCAAATGGAATCACTTTTGATGGAAAATATATTTGGGTAGCCGATAATGGCGATGATATGCTGTATCGGGTCGACCCGAAGTCTGGTCAGGTGATCACATTCATTCCTTCGGTCGGTCCGTATCCATATGGTGTTTGTTGGGATAATAAAACACTCTTATGTGCTGATTACCAAAAGTGTGAAATTTATCAACTTGACTTAGAGGATAAAGAATTTATTACGAAAAAAGAACCAAAGGTTTACCAATGGGAAGTCATGCATGATTTTAGAAATTACGGACCGGATAGCGTGGATGAATTGGACGTGTATATTGCTGTTCCAAAAGATCTGGATAACCAGAATATTTTAGGAGATATTCAATATGATCCACAGCCAACTGAGTTTGTACAGGATAGATGGGGGCAGAAGTTTGCTCATTTTCATTATGATGATATTATGCCAGGGACATTTTTATTACCGAAGATGAAACTCAAAGTGAAAAATTTTCATACGGAATACACGATCTTTCCGGAAAAGGTTGGCACACTGAAAGATATTCCCGAAGAGATAATAGAAAAGTATCTTGCAGATGGAACAAAATTTGACATCAATCATCCCCTTATCCGGGAAGGAGTGGAGAAAGCGATTGGTAATGAAAAAAACCCTTATTGGATGATGAAAAAGATTTTTGATTACATTTGTGAGAAGATAAATTATAAACTAAAACCATTAGGCGGCTGGAATCCAGCGCCAACTGTTTTGAAAAGAGGAACTGGTTCTTGCAGTGAATATACTTTTATATTTATATCTTTATGCCGTGCCGGCGGACTTCCGGCAAGATATGCCGGTTCTATCGTTGTTAGAAATAAAGATAAAGGAATCGATGATGTGTTTCACCGCTGGGCCGAGGTTTATCTGCCGAATT
>JAGLYF010000028.1 GCA_023132435.1 Calditrichia bacterium
GTTACAACCATACCCTGTTTTCCATGGTTTGGTTGAGGCCCGGCAACGAGTGACTGTGTAAACCAGAGTGATATTATTCCTATTAGGAAGATTCGGGCGGTAAGAATCAAATTAAGATCCCTTTAATATTTTGACTGCAATTCCGCTTGAGTCAATACGCATGTATCGTATAACTGCACTGTCAGTTCCCGCCTTATTTAAAACTTTCCCATTTAAACTAAAGATCAGTCCATCGGCACGCCCAATTAAAAATTCAAATGTGCGATTTGCAGATGCCGTAACATTTTGACCTGGATTTAACAGATATTCAGAAGTGTCCGATTTGTCTGCGATTATGCGAAACCAGGTTTTTCTTTTTGCATTTATTCTGAGTGCCAGACCTAATGAATCCGGTTTAAGCATATTTAAAGAATCAAGTTTTATCTGTTCAGCCAGTCTCAGCGAATCTAATTTTGCCTGCTCTTTTGCTTCGATACGTTGAACAACATTTTTGATATCTATTTCCTGCACTTTTCCTTCAGATGAAGTTCCGATCATCTCCGTATTTATCAGAAGAATTGCCAATACAACAATAATTAGAACAACCGGCAAAATTACAAAAAGATTACGATGCGAAAATATTTTTTTATCCGCATCTTTAGCCGGTTCCGAAATTTGAATCGTTGTCGTTGTTTTATCTACCCTGATTTCACGGCGTATATCTAAAAATTCTTCAAAATATGCCTCTTCATCTTCAACTGACAGAGCTTTAAGATAGGACCGAAAAAACAGTTTATCATAAACCTCAGGAATAGACAGTAAATCTCCTTCTTCCAGAGCCTGAAGATATTTTACCTGAATTCGGGATTTTTCTGTTATTGTTTCAAATCGAATCCCTTTTTCAATCCGAATTTCTTTTAATCTCTCAAATAAATTTTTACGTTCGGTAGAATTTTCCATAGTTAAGACACCAGATTAATATCCTTTATTCTCATCTGGATGGTGGTTCGTCCATTCCAGGTATTTTCCTCTATTACATAAGCTGCATCGATATGTTGCCTGCTCGGTTTCATTTTATCTCGGACTTCCGCAAAATTGAATGCGATTGCGTCAATTACAATTCCATCAGATTTAACCTTAAATTTAAGGTGATTATTTCCTACCACATTCACATCTCCAACCACTTCTACATCACGAGAGACAAATACCGGTCTCATATTCTGAGGACCATAAGGGGCAAACATTTTTAGCCATTTAAAAAAAGAAGCATCAAGCTCTTTCAAGAAAATTTCTGATTGAATTTCGAGTGTCGGCACGAGATCCTCATTGGAAATGGCTCGATCTGTCAGTTTTTGCATATGTTTACGAAGTTTCTGAATATTTTCTCCCTGAATTGTCAGTCCAGCTGCATATTTATGTCCACCAAAACTATCAAGAACATTTTCAACACCTTTCAAAGCGGAATATATATCAAAATTCGAAGTGGAACGCGCTGATCCCTTACCTACTCCATCCCGCAAAGATATTAGAATTGACGGTCTGTTAAATTTCTCCATTATTCTCGACGCCACGATGCCGATAACTCCCGGATGCCAACCCTCTTTTGCCAGCACAAGAATCTTGGCATCATCTCTCTCTATCTGTTCTTTGGCAAGGACAATTGCCTCCCGACAGGTTGTTTCATCGATATTTCTGCGCATTTTATTCTCTGTTTCAAGTACCCGGGCAATATTTCTTGATTGTTGCAAACTTGAGGAGGTCAATAAATGCACAGCCTTCTTTGCATTCGACATGCGACCGACAGCATTGATTCTCGGCGCTAGAACAAAAACGATCAAAGATACATCCAGTTCACGTCCCAGAAGTGAGGAACTTTCCAGCAGAGCAAATATACCATTTCTTGGCTTTGTATTAATGCGTTCCAAGCCAAATTTAACAAGCACACGATTTTCATCGAGCATCGTCACAATATCAGCAGCTGTACCTATCGCAACCAGATCTAAAAATTGCATAAGATCAGAGAGATCATAGCCAAGAGAATCGTATAATGCCTGCATTAATTTGAAAGCTACACCCACCCCGGCGAGTTCTTTGAATGGATAAGGGCAATCCTTTAGTTTCGGATCGAGTACAGCATGGCAATCCGGAATTTGATCGGCTGGTTCATGATGATCAGAGACAATAATATCTATCCCCTTCGATTTGGCAAACTCGATTTCTTCGATGGCTGTGATACCACAGTCAACAGTAATTATCAGATTCACATTATTTTTTTCAGCAAGATGAACTCCCTTGAGTGATAATCCATATCCATCAGTAATCCGGTTGGGTATATAAAACGATACTTTACCACCGAGTTTGAATATAGCTTCATATAACAATGACACACCTGTGATACCATCTACATCATAATCCCCATAAATTAGTATATTCTCTCCATCCCTAAGTGCTGTTGTAATTCTCGATACAGCCTCCTTCATATTGTGCATCAGGTAGGGATCGTGCAGATGTTCGAGATCAGGATGTAAAAATTCATTGACTTTCTCAGGTGAGTCTATGTTACGCTCAAAAAGAAGTTGGGCAAGAACAGGATTAATATCTGTCTTTTTCTGAAGCGATAGTATGTTTTCAGAAGAGGCGGGTTTCTTAAAAATCCACTGAAAAAACATTTGGACTCCAATCCACAAAAGATTGGATCCGGAGAAATTCTATAAGCCGAATTCTGTAATTCCGCCGAAACGGAACCGGTAATCATTTATCTGACCATCAAGATAGATGGTTAAGCGATCTACCCTGGAGTTCATACCAGAAAATATTCTGATAAACGAAACGGGTACTTCGTATCCCATGAATGGGATTCCTCCTTTATTTGATCTTGCATCAGACAGGGTTTATCGTGCCTTCGCCTTTTACGGTACCTCCTTTCGAGATATTCTCCCTTGAACAAAGCGGTGAGCTCTTACCTCACCATTTCACCCTTATCCGCCAGCTGGCGGACGGTATTTTTTCTGTGACACTTTCCTTCCCCAATAATTTGGGGATCCTGACTTTCTCAGAATGTCTTCCCTTCGATGTTCGGACTTTCCTCCCTTGTTCGGGGCGATTACCTGAATTTCTCCGGATCTATTTATTATTACTTATTATTCTTTATTTTTATCCCAGACTAATATGCGACCACATGATTCACAGTGATATAGTTTTTTCATACTGCGAATTTCTACTACTTTCTGGGGTGGAAGAAACGAAAAACAACCACTACAAACTCCACCATTACAATATGCAACAGCTATACCCTTTTTCGCCGACCTGATACGTTGATAAGCATTGATCTGTTGATTAGTTAATTTTTTCTCGACAATCTCCCTTTCATTCTTTAACAAGTTTTCTTCCTCAGAAGATGCGCTTATTTTTTCCTGTAAAGCCACATTGTTCTCATCATAATCGGTGGAAAGCTTTTCAATATCGAATTGTATTTGGTCATTCGACTTTGTAAGGTTCTCTATTTTTTCTTCGGACTCAATAATCATATTTTCAAGATCGTCTATTTTTTTCTTTACATTTTCTGTTTCATTAGCGATAGCATCATATTCTTTATTTGTTTTCACCTGATATAATTGTGTCTCGTATTTTTTTAACTGCACCTTGAGGGATCCAAGCTCTGTTTCTATTGTTTTCGAATCTACTTTTAATTTTGTTATCAATTCCTTCTGTTCAATGAGTAGAGTCTTCTTTTTCTCTAAGGTTGTCTTTATTTTTTCGACAATCGAAGGAAGATCTCCTCGTTCTTCTTCTACTTTGTCTAGATTTAGGTCTATCTCTTGTAATTCAATTAAAGAATAAAGTGTCTTCTGCAATTCTTATCCTCCGCCATTTTATAAAAAAAAAGTGCATTTAAATTAAATGCACTTTTCTAATTTTATATTATATCTGTTATAAGTGACAGGATAATAGATTTTCTTTTTTTCACCTTAAATTTCCAATATATTTTGTGGGCCCACAGGGACTTGAACCCCGGACCAGCCGATTATGAGTCGGCTGCTCTAACCAGCTGAGCTATGGGCCCAATAGTGTATTTTTTTCCAATCTCAACTAAAACGAACTAATTGATAATTTAAGATTTATCACGTCTAAAATCAAGAACTACTAAATGTCTTTCATATCTTAAAATTTATACCTGACCGGATAAAATTTTGAATAATTTTTTTATCCCGTCCGGATAACCGATCGACAATAAAGACGATTTCGAAAAAGTGCTTATTTCTTCAAATTTATACAGAGTATCTATTTCCCCTATGAGGACCAGATGATCTGTATTCAATCGCTTCTTTATCTCCGATTTATACAGAATAAATGGAATGAATCCTAAGTATTCAAGAAACAAATGCTGAATTTCGTCTTTTCGAATTTTAAATTCATCATTTAAAACAACCAGAAAAGTACCCTTGTTCTCCCGGGGAAAATACGTCATTAATTTAATATTAACCCTATTTTCAATCTTTCTTATCGGAATGCTTTTATACATTTTTTTAGAGACAATCCCAATACTATCCAAATTTGGGGGAATACTGAATGATTTATTAAATATCCCTGATTCTTGAACCCTGCAGAGTATTTGGTGAGAATTGATCCGGATATTCAAATAATCAACTAAAAGACCATGCCGGTCTTGAATCCAGCCGATAATATGCGCAGTAGTCTCAGAAATATCCTGATTTAGGAAATATGATCGTCCTGAAATATCTAATAATTTGAAGACACCTGTGTTTTCTGATTTCCCGACTGGATGATAATATTTGGCTTTTTGAGTATTTTTTATATTGATTACCTCTTTGTCTATTTTTACCATTGGAATAGATTTATCTGTCTGGCATGTTAACTGGAATCGATCTTTCTTGAATATCCAGCGTATACGGCATCCCGGGATTGATAATTCTGCTTTTTTCCAGATTAATGGAACCTGATATATGCTTTTATTGATTTGGATTGAAATATTATTAGTACGTAAACTTTTCAGCTCAATGGGTATTATATTGGGTTTTATCGCAATTTGATCCAGTGTTTCGTTATGATTTAATATTACTTCTTTATCAATCTTTAGTAATTCAACATTCTCCTCACGCAGAGAAGTGAAACGTATCTTACCAAATCGCGTGTGACGGTATTCTGTTTCTCCTCTCTTAAGGGTTTTAACATTTCCTCCCGATCCGGGACCCGGAGAAATTTGAATCGTATTGTCCTTTCCGGTCCGGACTATCAATAATTGAAATAAATATGCTAAAAGGGCAATCTGAGGTTCCTGATAGAAGAAATTGCTCAAACGATATAATTCATTACCCCAGGGCAACTGCATTTGGAGAGCAAGTGAATAGATCATAAAGATCAGAGACGGATTAGTTTGCAGTTCCTTCTTAAATTTCATTCGATAGAGCGGTAACGAATATTGGTCCCACCAGGACTGTAAAGTCTCAATAATCTCATCGGGAGTATATTGATCCTGAAAGTAGGCATGATAAAAAAACATTTTATTATTTTGAGGTCCTTTAATGAGATTCTGAAATTTTTTCTTAGCTTTTATATCGAGTGAACCGTTCCATCCCATATATCGGCATAATTCAACTGTCCAGAGAAAAACATCACTATTAAAGAATTCCTCATCGGATTGGGATTTATTCAGCTTTCGGTCCGGATTTAGACCCTTTTGTCTGCTCCACAATTCATCGAGAATTTGCTGCTTTTTTCTATCCTGAATCTTTAAATCATGCAAAATATGATATTTTCTTGCCTGCGCTTCCAATTTGTTTATTCTTGCGAGAAGCGGTTTTATCGATAAATCTTCAGAGGATGGTTGTTTTTCGGAAAATGAAAATACAAAAATCTGGCCCCGGGTTTCATCTTCGGAGAAAGGAAATTTTAATGTAGAATTGACTACTTTTTCTGATCCTGATCTCGTGTATGTAAAATACCAATCCTGGATGCTGTATATATTTTGACCAAGTTTTTTGTGTATCGATGGTAGTCTGACTTCAAGTTTTTTATCATTAGAAATATACTGAAAATAAAAGACTCTGTATAATGTAGTGACAGGAGCCCATTCATAAAAATCGATTATATAGAGGGTGTAATTTTCATTAGCTAAAGAGCTTACAAAAAAAGGGGTATTTTGCAGGCGTTTAACAAATTGAAGCTCTGATACCTCGCCGGAAATAGAAAAATTTATAATTTCGTAGACAATATCGTCGTTCTTTTTTTTTGATCGTATCTTTAGACATAAGGGATCATCAGTACCGTTAAGGGTTTCAAATTTAAATGAAAGTTGTTGTGTACCGGAAATTACCTCTGAGATTTGATAGGGTACCAAAACAGGTAATTTACTTATTAACCAATTTTTCAAGTCACTCATTTTTAATGAGGTAAAAGTCCGTAATTAACAGTAAAAATTCACTGCAGCGATTATCCACGAATTCCACTAATTAGAACGAATTTCACGAATTAATCAAATAATTTTTTAAGAGAAATTCGTGGTCAATTCGGCCTGTCCCGTTCCACGGAAGGAATTCGTGGACTCATATTTTTTGCGCCTTTGCGAGAAGGCTAATAGATAAACTGATTAACTAATAATCCCATTGGCAACAATATTAGGCTAAAAAAGCAACCTGCGGATATCTAAATAAATGACCAATACAATCAGCGTAAGCAGAATAGCCATACCAATTTGTTGTACCAGAAGTTTTGTTCTGGTAGATATAGGTCTTCCTAGGATACCTTCCAGGATCAGGAAGACTAAATGTCCTCCATCAAGGGCGGGAATTGGTAAAATGTTAATGAATGCTAAAATTGCGCTGAGAGCCGCGGTTAAACTCCAAAGTCTTTCCCATCCGACTTCAGCAGCATCCTGTGCTAATTTTGCAATCATTATGGGTCCACCAATTACATCCGACGCTGATTTTGTACCGGTAATCACCCACCAAAATCCTCTCATATTGAGTGCAATAAGAGCAAATGTATTTTTAAATCCATTTTCAATTGCCTTAAACAGGCTTACATCATATGTTTCATAATAAAAATATATACCAATCCGACCAACCGAAATCTCATTTCCCGCGCTATCCTTTTCTGCAAATGTTTCAGGGATAATATCTACAGAATGGGCTTGTCCTTCCCGTGTATAATCTATATTAATCATTTTCCCCGGATTTACTTTAATAATCCTGGTCATGTCGGTCCAATTCCGGACAGTAATCCCATTTATTTTATGAATTTCATCCCCCCACTGTAAACCTGCTTCTTCCGCGGGTGAATCACTTTTGATCTCTCCAACTTTTGCCAGAGGTACCCAGCCGATATCAAGAACCTCAGCATTTTTTTCAGAGAACCACTCTTTTTTATATAACAAAGTTAGCTTTTCATCCCTTCGTAAAACTTCAAAGGATATATCATCATTAAGATGTTTAATAAACTCTATCTGGATATCATTCCAGGTACCTATGGATACACCTTCGATGGCAGTAATTTTGTCGCCTACCTGGAAACCTATCTTCCTGGCAATACCCTGCTCACCTATGTCGCCTATTTCTGTTGAAGGATAGACAACTTCTCCTTTTGAATAGCTGACAATCGTCAAGATCAGGATTGCAAGAATAATATTCATTACAACACCAGCGGTTATAATGATCATTCTTCTCCAAACCGGTTTAGAACTAAACTCATAATCAGCACCGGTGAGTTGTCCATCCATACTTTCGTCTATCATTCCGGACAATTTAACATATCCACCAAAAGGTATAGCAGAGATACAGTAATCTGTATCACCGATTTTTTTTCCAAATAAACGTGGGGGAAAGCCAATAGAAAATTTCTCCACTCTTACACCCATCCATTTCGCCGCTAAAAAGTGTCCCAGTTCGTGAATAATTACCAGGAGACCAAAGACGAAAACAATTGCTAAAAAACTAAAATTCATATTTATATTATTTCCTTCTGAGTTTTATATCATATAACCATATGTACATATTTTAGCCTAATTAATTCATGAATTATAGATCTATCAAATGGTAACACTTAAGTCTCCCCTTAAAAAAGGGGATTAAGGGGTTGTAAAACGTTGACACATTTTAAAATATTTCGTTTAAAACAACCCCCTAGCCCCCTTTTCTAAGGGGGAATTAAATCTTTGATTTTATGTTACTTATAATCTTAATTACAATGCATTTTGAATAATTTAAACTAGAAAGATTATCATGTAAATCCTGTTAAAAATCGTCTATCTACTGGTCATTTTTATACTATTTCATTGCATTTATAATTTACCAATAAACAAATTAAAAACTAACCTAATTTTTCATCAAATTTAAAAGTTTTTGTCATCTTTTAATTTTATCACTTAAAACTTGTGACGATATCATGGCGGGTACTTTCCCTTGTCCGGGTGTCTATTTCCAATAAATTATTAAAATCTTCGGCATCTTCCGGTATGTGATTTTCCAATTGGGATTCAATTATAACCGGAATATCAACATATTTTATCTCGTGATTTAAAAATGCTGCTACAGCTACTTCGTTTGCTGCATTTAGGACAGCTGAATATGTTTTGCCTGATTTTAAAGCCTCATAAGCCAGATTTAAACAGGGAAATTTCTCAAGATCTGGTTGTTCAAATGTCAGTGTGTCAAACTGCAAAAAATCCATTGCCGGTGTGTCCAGTTCATGTCTCCTGGGAAAATCCAGAGCATATTGTATCGGAATCCGCATATCCGGAACACCCAGTTGGGCTTTAATAGATTTATCTTCGAATTCTACCATGGAGTGGATAATCGATTGTGGATGGATGACAACCTCAATTGAACTTTTATTTACATTGTAGAGCCAATACGCTTCGATTACCTCCAGTCCCTTGTTCATCAGGGTAGCAGAATCTATTGTTATTTTTGATCCCATTTTCCAATTTGGATGTTTTAAAGCTTCAGCCGGCGTTACATGTCTTAATTCTTCCCTACTTTTAGTCCGGAATGGTCCTCCTGAAGCAGTTAGAATTAATCTTCGAATCTTATTCTGATTTTCACCTGCCAAACATTGCCATATGGCACTATGCTCACTATCGATTGGAATAATATTAACATCCATTTTTTCAGCTAGATTCATAATAAGAGATCCGGCAACCACCAATGTTTCTTTGTTTGCCAGTGCGATATTTATTTTTGATTTTAATGCCTGGATCGTAGGGTTTAATCCCGCGAACCCAACAAATGCATTTACAAAAACATCCGGTTTATTATTGTTTAACACATAAAGAAGCCCGTCATAACCAAATAAAATTTCCGTTCCAGATTTACTAAATTGTGTCATGAACCCGTCGTAAGCCGATTTGTTGTAGATAATAGCGTAATCCGGACAAAATTCAGAAATCTGTTTTTCAAGTAGATCAGTATTAGTATTTGTTATGAGAGTCTGCGCTCTGAAATTTTCAGGATGTTGACGGATTACGTCAAGTGTATTAACCCCTATTGATCCCGTTGAGCCAAGAATACATATGTTTTTCATTTTATTAGAATACAAGTTTCGCTCCACCGCCAATTGAGTTATATTCACTTATATTATAATCTATATTAACAGTGAGAAAATAAACATTAAGGCTCAGACCAAATAAAATGCGGAGACCATTTTCCCCATTTAACTTCACATCACCAACAGCATTATCACCAATACCGGCGATTTCATCCGTACTCATTGTCATTGAGGTTGCTTCATAACCAACGCCAGTATAAACACCCATAGGTATAAACGGAAGGTTTTTTGAGACCTGGACATTCATACCAAATGTGCCTGTATTCAGCCAGTTACTTACCCTCAGGACATGATAAGATGCCTGTGCACTGAGAGCAAGATCAAAATCAGGTATCGAAATCAGATCACTAAGCCCATATTTCACACCAATCCCATAAATCGCTATTTCTCCAATTTCAACGATTTCATATGAGGGATTACCCCTAAACATTAATTCAAAATCAGCAAAAAGTTCCAGATTTAATTGTAACTGAGGTATCATAAACTTAGAAAAATTTGTTCCATGCACCGCTCCCTCAGGTGGATTATCCGTTCCAAAAAATGTTGGTACGCGCTCACCTTTCCAATTAAAAGTCTTTGATTTATCTGGCATCTTGATAGAGACAAAACTTAATCCAACATCCAGATGGGGAAATAATTTAACATCAGCGCGATGAAAAAGAGCGCCACCCATGATGATTCCAAAGGAAGTGACCAGGGGTTGTGTATATCCTTTTAAATACTCCTCGCCTTTGGTCGGATCGCTCAAAATTATTTTGACGTTATTTTCTAAATTATTCTGTGCAACTAATGCAACAGGGGCAAGGAACAATACGACGACTACAAATATTTTAGATGATTTATTCAAATTATATATTTAGTCTGAATTATTTATAAAAATTAATTTTTTAAGATTATAAGTAACATATAATCAACGATT
>JAGLYF010000280.1 GCA_023132435.1 Calditrichia bacterium
AAGAGGGAATCGTAGATTTTATTTGTCCAATGCTGTATACAAACGATACAGATTTGTTCAGGAGGTTTGTAAAAGAAGCAGTAAAAGCAGCGGATGGAAAGTGCCTTGTGTATCCCGGTATTGCCTGCCGGTCTTCCCATAATAAAAATACGCCTGAAGGAGTGGCGCAGGAGGTAAAAATAGCCAGGGAAGCCGGAGCTGACGGAGTGGTTTTCTTTTCTGGTTTTTCTTTGAATGAGGAGTTTATTAATAAGCTAAAATTGGAGGTTTTTAAAGAAAAATAGAAATACATTTATGAGGGCACTATTTGAATTGCCTTAAGAAACCCTATCTTTTTTATCGTTACAATTTGTTACAATTCAGAAATAATTCATTTACTTCTATTTATTACATTCTCATTGGTTTGCTAACCTGGATAATTCATGAATTTTAAATTTATCAAATAGCGACAGTGAAGCTTCCCCCCTTTGCTCAGGGTGTTGCAGATTGAGGAAATCAGTACCAAAATGTCATCCCTGCCCCTTTTGTCATTCCCGCGGAAGCGGGAATCTCAAAGGGATAAACTCCAGCAGGGATCCAAATATTTTTTTACGTAAGAGGTTGTTTTTAAATGGATTCCCCCGAGTACTCGGGGGAATGACAATTTGCGAGAAAGGCACAGTAATATTGTTTAATATTGTGTATTCTGCAACAGTCTGTGCTAAGGGGGAATTAAATCGTTGATTATATGTTACTTATACTCTTGAATATTAATCTTTATGCTATTATAGCCAAAAATCCCGAGTACTCGGGATTATTTTAGGCACTTTAGATCACTTTTAACTTTAGTCACTTGCGGTTTACCGCGCTATGAATAGATCAGGCTAAACGGTTAATTTCTAAATAAGAAAAGAAGTAATCATATATAGATTCACTTTAGTGGAGATCGTTATTGTGAAAATTAAAATCCTCATAATAGACGATGATAAAAAGCTGAATACCCTTCTCAGTGATTATTTATTAAAGTTCGGATTCAAAGTAATCACAGCGACCCATCCTGAAAAAGGACTAAAAATTTTAAAAATGGATTTGCCGGATATAATAATACTCGATATTATGCTTCCCGATATGAATGGTTTTGAAGTATGCAGGGAAATTCGAAAAGAATATTCCGTACCGATTATCATGCTGACAGCCAGGGGCGAGGTTACAGATAGAATTGTCGGTCTGGAATTAGGAGCTGATGATTATCTGCCAAAGCCATTTGAACCGAGAGAACTTGTGGCACGCATTCAAACCATTTTACGAAGAGTGCAGGGAGATGTTAAAACGGAAATCAGAAAATTTGGCGGGTTAACGGTCGATTTCAGAAAGCATTCCGTTTTACTTGAAGACCTATATATTGAGTTAACTACAGCAGAGTCAGAAATATTGTTTCTCTTTATAAAAAATGCGGGAAAAGTTTTAAATCGTGATCAGATTTTGAATCAGATTCGCGGATTTGAATGGGAATGCTTCAACCGGTCGGTGGATGTTTTAATCAGCCGCTTACGTCATAAATTAAATGATGATCCAAATCACCCCAGATATATCAAAACGATTTGGGGAACGGGATATATGTTTATCGGGGAAGAAATAGAAAATGAATAAATTTGTCGGGAAAATCAAAAGTTCAATTTTTACTAAACTTCTTTTAGTCATTATTATGACAGGCATAATAGTAATCGCTTTAATCGGCGGTTTTTTAAAATATTATACCCACAAAATGAAGCCACCATTTCAAAAGAATGCTATTCATTATACCAATTATATCATCCGTGAAATAGGAACACCGCCTGATACGATTAAAGCGCTGGAAATCAGTCAAGACTTATCTCTGCAAATACGGTTTGAAAGTCCGGATTTTAAATGGACGACAAATGAAAAACTAATATCTTTTAAAAATTTTGACGAAAAAAACTCTTATGAAAATGAAAATATTAAAATTGATTTTGACGAGGGAGTTTATTACCTGACGCTGCAACAGGATATCGGGCGTTATCTTTTCGCCTTTGATTTCAGAGAAAGCGCAGCTTCAAGTGAACTGCTGTCTGTTTTTCTTATTTTCCTTCTTACGCTGGTATTTACAGCCGCCTATTTATTAATAAAAAGAATTTTGAAACAAATAAACTTGCTGAATGAGGGCGTTAAACAGGTAGCTGGCGGTAACTTGAAATATCAAGTAGCGGTAACAAACCCTGATGAACTGGGAAAATTATCAGAATCCTTCAACTCGATGACCAGGCGGATAGGTGAAATGATCCGCTCCAAAGAACGGCTTCTTTTGGACGTGAGCCACGAACTGCGCTCGCCGCTTACCAGAATAAAGGTTGCTTTGGAATTCGTTGAAGAAAGTCAAAGCAAAGAAAGCGTTAAGGAAGACATATCGGATGTGGAAAAAATGATTACGGAAATCCTTGAAACGGAAAGGCTAAACAGTGATCATGGCAAACTTATTCTAACAAAGACCAATGTTTTGGAATTAATCAAAGAAGTTTGCAGGGACTTACAAAATAAACATCCCGGGATAAAACCTGCTTCTGTGCCTGAAAGCGTCTTTCTAAATATTGACAGAGACCGTATAAAAACAGTGTTAAAAAATGTTCTTGAAAATTCCTTAAAGTATTCAAAACCCGAAAGCCTGCCCATGGAAATTTCTATTAATGATAAAGAAAAATCCCTTGTGATTATCATAAAAGATAACGGCTTTGGGATTGCCGAGGAGGAACTTCCTTTTATTTTTGAGCCGTTTTACCGTGTGGATAAATCCCGTTCTAAAGAGACGGGTGGATATGGTTTAGGAATGAGCTTATGCAAGAAAATCATGGAAGCCCACGGCGGAAGTATTGAGATCAAAAGCGAATTGAATGCCGGAACGACGGTTTATTTGAAATTTACAAGATATATCAATTACGCTGCCCATTCATAGGATATCTTTTCCTCAATCTCTAATTCCCCCAAATTAATAGTAAAAAAACCAACATTATTTTTTGTTTCAATTTGTTACAATTTGGAAATAATTCATTTACATCTGTTTAATATATTCTTAGCGCTTGGTTATATATGTTAATCCGCTTCATTCTAGATCATTAGGAATTAGGAATTTCTGATGTATAAATATTCATTAATAGTTATCATGTTTTTCTTTAGCGCCGTCATTCAAGCGCAAGATAAATACACAATCAGCGGATATGTGCGCGACGCTTCAACCGGCGAGGAGCTGATCGGCGCAAATGTGTATATTGAATCGCTTAAGACCGGCGGCAGCAGCAATTTGTACGGTTTTTATTCCGTATCAGTCCCTTTCGGCGCCTACACTGTAACCTACAGTTATATGGGATATGAAACCAAAAAGGTTCAAATCGATCTTAATAAGAATATCAGGGAAAATATTGAATTAACGCCAAAGGTTTTAACAAGCGAAACTATTGTAGTAACAGCAGAAGCTGCTGATAAAAATATTAAGTCGGTGGAAATGAGCGCCATAGAAATTAACCCCGCAAAAATTGGACCTATTCCGATACTGTTGGGCGAGCAGGATATTCTGAAAACCATCCAACTAATGCCGGGCGTACAATCGACCGGAGAAGGAAACAGCGGCTTTTATGTACGTGGCGGAGGCGCCGATCAAAACCTGGTCTTATTAGATGAAGCGCCGGTCTATAATGCTTCGCACCTGTTAGGATTTTTTTCGGTTTTTAATTCCGACGCTATTAAAGACGTTAAGCTATTTAAAGGCTCCGCACCCGCGGAATACGGTGGGCGGCTTTCTTCCGTGCTTGACATAAAAATGAAGGAAGGCAACTCGAAGGAATACACATTTATAGGCGGCATCGGTTTAATTTCTTCCCGCTTAACATTCCAGGGACCGATTGTAAAAGATAAAGGCTCCTTTATTATTTCAGGAAGAAGAACGTATGCAGATTTGTTCTTAAAACTTACCGAAGACTTTAAAGATATACAATTATATTTCTATGATTTAAACATGAAAGCAAATTATCGCTTGGGAAGTAATGACCGTCTCTTTCTTTCCGGTTATTTTGGCAGAGACGTCTTTTACATGACAGGAACCCAAGGCTCCAATTGGGGTAATTCAACTTTTACATTAAGGTGGAATAAACTTTATAGTGATAAATTATTTTCAAATACTTCCCTGATTTACAGCAATTATGACTATGAAATAAAGGTAGGTGATGTTCATAGATATCCCGACGTCACCGCCGCTATTCGCAATTATAATTTAAAATCCGATTTTCAATATTTTACCAATACACAAAACACTTTAAAATATGGACTTAATCTTATCCATTACACATTTATCCCGGGGGAAGTAGCAGCCAGTGAAGAAAACGCTGTTAACTATAAAAAAATAGAAGATAAGTATGCCCTGGAAACCGATGTGTATTTTTCACATGAATGGGATATTACTAACCGGATAAAAACAAATTATGGATTACGTTATTCCATGTTCACCGTTTTAGGTCCGGGAACGGTTTATTCCTTTGACGAAGACGGCGAAACTACGGATACAATCATCTATGACGGCGGAGACGTCATTAAACGCTATGGCGGATTTGAACCGCGTTTTGCCTTGAATTATCTGTTGGACGCTTCAAGTTCATTTAAAATATCTTACGCTCTCAACCGGCAGTATATTCATCTGCTGTCCAATTCCACTTCCGGCATACCAACCGATCTGTGGCATCCCTGCAGTGAGATAGTAAAACCCGGTATGGCAGAGCAGGTTGCATTGGGATATTTCCGCAATTTTGACGGCGGCAATTACGAAACATCCATCGAAATCTATTACAAGGATTTGCACAACCAGGTTGACTATAAAAATGGCGCCATATTGTTGATGAACGAAAAGATCGAATCGCAGCTGGTTTTCGGTAAAGGCCGGACTTACGGCGTGGAACTGTTTATTAAAAAGAAATTCGGCAAACTGAGCGGTTGGATCGGTTACACATTGTCGAAAAGCGAACGGGAATATAAGCAAATCAATAACGGAAAATCCTTTCCTGCCCGGCAGGACCGTATGCATGATATTTCCATTGTTTCCATTTACAAACCCAATAAAAAGTGGACGTTTTCAGTTGCATGGGTTTACTACACCGGCAACGCCGTCACCTTTCCCAGCGGAAAATATATAGTGGACGAACATACCATTAATTATTACACTGAGCGCAACGGCTACCACATGCCCGACTATCACCGGCTGGACATCGGCGCTACATATCATTTTGAGAATGAATCGAGTCTGATTTTTTCAATATTTAATGCATATGCGCGTAAAAACGCATATACCATTAGTTTCAGAAAGAATGAAAATGATCCGACTAAAACAGAAGCAGTGCGTATAGCCCTGTTTACCATCGTGCCGTCCATAACATATAATTTTAAATTTTAAAGGAAGATAATTTGATGAAAGTGTTATGTGTTATGGGTGCTGTTCTTCTCTTTATCGATGTGGTTGGCGAATTCATTACATATATAAATCTGGGTGTGTGGCCTTTCTTGTTTGGAACAATTTTCTATACTGTTTTAGGCTTACTGCTTTTATTTATGTGCATGAAGCCAAATAAACCAACCTTCACCGGATCAGTTATGTTGGCTGTGGGGGTTATTATTCTGGTTTTAGGGATCACCAGGTTGATGGTTTGCGAACATCTTATCTTGTATAATTATATATGGTGGATAGTTATACTTACAATAATTGCTGGAATTATGGCGGTAATCGCTGGCATCATGAAGTTTATAATAAAATAATCTTACAGATATAAATAAGTTTTAGACGACTAAACAGAAATTGATATGTATAAATTACAAATTATCATTTTTATCTCATTCCTAACAGCCCTTTTTTCCTGTGAAGACGTGATTCAAATCGATTTAAATTCAGCCGATCCACAAATTGTTATTGATGCGGTGGTGACTGACCAGTCCGGTCCTTACACGATAAAAATCAACAAAACGGGCGATTATTTTGAGCTCAGCGTATTCCCTGCCGTATGCGGCGCAGTTGTGCAAATAACCGACGATGCAGGATCTTTCGAAACGTTACAGGAAACCGAACCCGGTATTTACCGGACAGATTCACTGCAAGGCATACCCGGAAGAACCTATACGCTTACAGTCATTTCCGAAGGAGCAGAATACACCGCTACTTCTTGCATGCCGGAGGCTATTCAAATTGATTCGCTTCGTTATGAATACCAGCCCGGTAGCAGTTTTGGACCGGATAAAGAAGAAGGTTATAAATTACATGTTCATTTTACAGACCGCGCCGGTATAGAAGATTATTGCAGGTTCAAAGTCTTTAAAAACGGGCAGCTTATAAAGGGATTTTATTTGTATGAAGATAAATATACGGATGGAAATTCTGCTGATTATAGTGATTTTGAAGACGAGGCAGGCGGGATCTTTGACTTGAATGACACTGCATATGTTGAATTATTAACAATAGACAAGGCTACTCATAAATACTATTCAACAATTAACAATGTTTTGGCAGAAGCTGCGACTGAACCGCCTTTTATGTCGGTAACTCCAGCCAATCCGAATACAAATTTGAGCAACAGTGCTTTAGGCTATTTTGGGGCTTTTACGGTAAGGGCAGACAGCATAATTATTCAATAATCTTTAAAATAGTAAAAAATGAGGCGATAGAACAAAATATCGCTTCAATAGTATAACCCCTTCAAATTATTAAAAGCAATAAATGTAATACTATCGTAATATGAGCATTTTTTTACTCAAAACAAAACCAGCACTTTGTAGTTTATAAATATATAAACCGCTGGCGACAGCAACGCCTGATTCATTCGTCCCATCCCATTGAATAGAATGGGAACCCACATCTTTGAAACAGTTGAAAAGCGGTTTTATTTTTTGCCGGGTAAGTTCAACAAGATAAAAAAATTCAAAATCTTTGATTTTAATTTGCGCCTATCTTTCCTCGATCCTAATCGACTTGAAGACTACCGCCTGGTTTTCAAAGATATAAAGACCTGTCTCGTTGGGCACAAAACCATCGTAGAGTTTGAACTTACCGATAACCGTCCCGTGCTTTCGCGTTGGGCTTCCTTCCCACCCCGCAAGCTACGTGCCATGCCCGGCACACACGATCAGCGCTTGCGGCGGCTTGGAATGACTATTCACATAAACCATGCTACGATTTTAGCCGTCCGCTTGAATTGCTTTGTTAGGCTCACAGACTTAGCCATGATATAGTATTAGAGCTGATATCTTCGTTTACGGACATTGGATGAAGCCAATCCAAATACCAACATTAAAAACAACTGTACTGTGAGTGTTAATGAGCTAATTGGGTTCAGTGTTGTCTTTGCATTAGCTGTACCCCTTGTTGAATGTTCAAATTACGCCGCACTCCAATTAAGCTTGAAATTCTCGCCCAGGTCAAAGATGAAATCCTTTACTAGGAACACTTTGCCACCTTTAATATTTATTACAGTTACACCGCTATTTTGACCTTCCCTCCCATCTCGGTTCTTGAGTTGGATATTCCAATGTACAGCAACTACATTGGTTCCAGTAAGAGCAAAGATATTCCGTATACAAATGTCTTGGATATCAAATTTAATCTCAGGGTATTGGTCGAAAAAATTCTGAAACCAACTTTCAACAGCACTCTTTCCCTTAAAAGTACCGCTTTCAGATATTTCACCAGGGTAGAAAAACACTCCATCATCTCGCCAGCTTGACATGAATTTGGATAAGTCATGCTGGTTCATAGCCTCGAAAGAATTAGCTATGGCTTTTTTGGCAATGAGTGCTCCAATCATTAGATTCTCCCTTCAGAGTTATACTTAAGATTTATTGCATTTTAAAATGACTATAAGTAAACCTATTTCTCATATGTATCGTACTGAAGCCATTATTTCTGCAAAATGGTTTATGTGATTATTTTGAGCCTAACCGGCGGCGGGCCTTGGTAAGACTTTTTCTCATACTAGAGCTAAAGCCGTCCGAGTTGAAGCGCTTGATACCCACCCACTTGTAATTTTTTGTTAATTGAATTTGAAATAGATCTTCTTCAAAATACTAATTCTGTACAAGTCGAATTTCTAAATGATATCCAAGTGCCTGGGCATATTTCTTTAGTGTAGCAAGCGATGGAGAATGTTTACCACTGGTTAATGATGATTCGAGTCGAGTAATTGCAGGGGGTTTTGTACCCATTCGTTCTGCAATATCTGCTTGAGTAAGTCCAGCTTTTTGACGAGCTGAAAGCATTGCGCGTAGAAAAGTAAATTCTGGCTCTAATGCCTCGTACTCAGCTTTAACATTCTGTATGTCCATTGCTTTCTTTTTTAATTCATCATGCTTCATGATTTTTTACCTCTTTCAATCGTGAAAACGCAATTTTCAATTCCTTTTTTGGAATTTTTTGTGATTTTTTTATAAAAATATGGAGCATATAAATCTTGTTTCTTAAAATAGTACAATAAAAAAACTCTCGCAATTCCTTTTTTACTTTTCACTCGGAGCTCAAAAAGACCACCCTTTATAGCTTTTGTATGCGGTAAACCTAAATTAGGTCCAAATTCAATCATTAAGTCCGTTAAGCGCAAATACCTTGCAAGTAGTCCATCAGGTAAACTAAGAATAGATTCTTCGACATCTTCACTGTAATATTCAAGGCTCCATTCCATGGACAGAATATAACATATTTGTTACATTGAATGCAAATTAAAATTATGGATAGTGGGTATAACGATTGGCGCATAACCGGCGGCGGGCCTTGGCAATACCATTCCTCATGCTAGAGCTCAAGCCGTCCGCGTTGATGCGCTTGTTAGAAGTAGATACTTAAATAAAAAGATTTTCAAAAATATCTTCCCATTTGTCGATTTTTTCTTGTAATGAACTAACTAAATATACTCTTTGATCTGGAACTAATGATATAAAATCCCTTATGCTTAAGCAAAGATATCCAACACATCTGTCAATAATTGGCTTAATCAAATCTAAAATTTCCTCACTTTTCCTAATTGCAGAAGTCTGTGAAATAGAATAAGGAAAAGTATGAATATAACTGGATAAATACATGTAGGAAACTTCATGGAATTTTTCACTAATGCCAGCGCTTTGAGCAATTTCTTTATTAGATAGAATGAAGGGAATTTCTCCCCTTACAACACCTTTGCGAGTATTTTTATTTAGATTATTTAGAAAAGTATGATTTTTAACTTCATTCTTCAGATTTATTACTTCTTTTTCAAGTTTGGGTACTTCCTCATGTTGAGATCCAATTAAAACCAATTGTTTATATCTTCTACTTTCAGCGTGATAGTCCCATACTAAAAATCGGAAATCTAATTCATCATTGGATATGTCATCAATACATAGATAGTATAAAACATGATATGCGTCCATGATTGACCGTGAAAGCACTGCGACTGATGTGTAATCCCAAATTTGAAATTTTTTGTCGGTTTTTGAATATGTACTGTGAGGAAGTATTCGAAGAATTGATGCAGTATGTAAACAGATCTTGGTAAATATTTGTGAGCCCACCTCCTCTCTTCTTGTGTCTACACTTCTACCATCTGTATCATTTGATAATTTCAGCATGAATTTAAATAAATCTTCAATTTCTTTAACTGATTTTAAATATTGATCATCCATTATTTTTTCTTCTGCTTCTAACATATGAGTGAGTGTAAGCCTGCCATATATTGTTATGAAACTAATTTCTTGTTATCTGTAAGAATAGTTTAAACACCTCAGACGTACACATTATTTATTTTTTTTCCTGTCAGGAGTAAATATAATATGAAAAAACGAAAATCAACCTCAAAATCATTATAAATTAATAAATTCACAATATGACCGACAAAATATTATGGCGCTGCCAGGTCAGCTAAAAAAATATTACACAACTATTATGCC
>JAGLYF010000281.1 GCA_023132435.1 Calditrichia bacterium
GGGATTAAGGGGTGGGTTATTTTTTCTTTGTGTACTTTGTGCCCTCTTAGTGCCCTTTGTGGTTAAATACGATGTTTGTTTAACTATTATTAATTTTATATTAGACAGACCAATCTAAAATTGCAAATTGTATATTGGGATTTTTTTAAAACTTATGTAAATTGCCCGATATTCATTGCAAAGTTATTTAGTATCGTAGAGATTGAAAGGATAATTTTCAAATAACAAGCACCAAATAACAAATAAAGTTCAATATCGAATTACCAAATTTAGTTTCATTGGCCATCTATATTATTGGTCATTTGAATTTGAAAATTATTTGAGATTTGTATTTTGTAATTTGTGATTTGAACTTTGTCTCATTTTATTATAATGATCCCAAAGGCTAAAGTTATGTCTGTTCATGATTCACTAATAAAAATTTATAATAATCAGGATGCCGGATACTGGGTTTTAATCGATCCCGACAAATTACCGGTTGAAAAAATCCCGGGATTTATGGATCAGTTGATAAAAGGTGAAATTGATGCCATACTGATTGGCGGAAGTTTGATCTTAAACTCCGAGTTCGAGTATTTTGTTGGAGAGGTAAAAAAACATTCGGATCGGATCCCTGTTATTCTTTTTCCCGGCAGTGTACATCAAGTCACACCAAAGGCAGATGCACTTTTGTTTTTATCCGTGATCAGTGGTCGTCAGGCACATCATCTCATTGGTAATCAGGTCCTGGCCGCGCCTTTAGTATACCGGTGTGGAATAGAAACGATTGCAACCGCCTATATGCTGATTGATTCCGGACGACAAACGGCGGCACAATTTATGAGTGGCTCGATGCCCCTTCCACGAAATAAACCGGATCTTGCGGTCGCCCACGCTCTGGCTGCCCAATATCTTGGATTTAAACTAATTTATCTTGAAGGTGGTAGTGGGGCAGATTTATCTGTTCCTGAAGAAATTATTTCAGCGGTGAGGAAAACGGTTGATATCCCAATAATAGTCGGCGGTGGTATCATTTCACCTGAGGTTGCCGCCGCTAAAGTTGCTGCCGGAGCGACTTTTATAGTAACCGGCAATGTGCTGGAAAAAACTGACGATGCTGACCTTATTCATAAATTTTCGTCAGCAGTTCATTCTCGTCACTCGTAGCTCGGTTCTCGGTACTCGTTACTCGATTCTCGTAATTGGATCAGGAAATCGAAATGATACAGATCTATTCCCCCTTAAAAAAGGGGGATTAAGGGGGTTGTTTTTTATTTGATGTTAGATATTTGAATTCGAAATGCTCAGCTATTGTATTCAAGTAATTGAAACGAGAGACGAGTTACGAGCAACGAGGAACGAGTATCGAGTATCCAGCATCCAGTATCTAAAACCAAAACTTAACACCATGGGAAGTTATGAATCTAAAACAATTTATCTCCGATCAACTGGAAGAAAGTGCGGAAACGAAAAAACAAACCATTGAGGCCTGCACAAATTCGATCCTCAAAGCAGTCGAATTAATCCTGGGAAGTATCAGGAACCGAGGGAAAGTAATATTGTGCGGCAATGGCGGCAGTGCCGCTGATGCGCAGCATCTGGCTGCTGAAATGGTTATCCGGTTATCGCATGATATCGAAAGACCCGGCTTGCCGGCCCTCGCCATGACAACCGATTCTTCTATTCTAACCGCCGGTGGTAATGATATCGGATTTGATAATATTTTTGCCCGTCAGGTTGAAGCGCTTGGTAATCCGGAAGATGTTTTGCTCGTTATCAGTACCAGTGGCAATTCGAAAAATATCTTAAAGGCGCTTGAGATGGCCAAAGAAAAAAATATTAAAAGCGTCGGTCTTTTAGGGGGAACCGGTGGGAAATGTAAGAACCAGGTCACAATTCCCATTGTTGTACCCTCCTCAAATACCCAACGTATCCAGGAAACCCATATTACACTCGGTCATATTATTATTGAAATAGTTGAGCGTGATTTACATGAGAAAAATGAATAATGACCCACCCCGTCCCCCGAGTACTCGGGGTCGACACCCCTCCGCACCCGCCTGAGGCGGG
Source organism: Calditrichia bacterium (assembly GCA_023132435.1). Classification (GTDB taxonomy): domain Bacteria; phylum Calditrichota; class Calditrichia; order JAJRVZ01; family JAJRVZ01; genus JAGLYF01. The sequence goes on from JAGLYF010000281.1 coordinate 2,050, forward strand.
CAAGAGCTTGCAGGGAGGGGCTGGGGGAGGGTCAAAAGTTATTTGAAAAATAGGATAAAGAAATGAAACCATAGAGCCCCTAGAGTAAAATCCGTCTCTCGCTACTCGTTGCTGGTTAACTCATATAAATAACGAGATAGGAACAACGAGCTACGAGAAACGAGTAACGAGTATCGAGATTTTCTCAGTGTCCTCTGTGGTTATTTTTTACATTATCGGGAAAAAAATAAGGGGTTTGAATGAGTGATTTATATCTGGTTACCGGCGGAGCCGGCTTTATTGGTTCAAATATTGCGGAAAAATTAGTCAACTCAGGTGAAAAAGTTCGTGTTATTGACAATTTTTTGACCGGTAAACGAGAAAACATGAATACCTTTTTTGATAAAATTGAATTCATAGAAGGTGATATACGTGCTCTGGATACGGTAGCCAAGGCGATGCAAGATGTAGATTATGTCATCCACCAGGCCGCACTTCCCTCCGTCCCCAAATCTGTTGATTTACCGATTGAGAGTAATGAACATAATACCAATGGTACTCTGAATATACTTTATGCAGCAAAAGAGTCCGGTGTAAAAAGAGTTGTCTATGCGGCCTCTTCTTCAGCCTATGGTGATCAGCCACAGTCCCCCAAAGTGGAGACTATGTTACCGATGCCCATGTCACCCTATGCGGTCAATAAACTTGCCGGGGAACATTATTGCGCTGCCTTTACAACGGTATACGGACTGGAAACAGTTGCGCTACGTTATTTTAATGTGTTTGGTCCGCGCCAGGATCCAACTTCATTCTACTCGGCGGTTATCCCTAAATTTATATCGGCTTTGTTAAATAATGAATCGCCGATGATTTATGGCGATGGTGAGCAGAGCCGGGACTTTACTTATATTGACAATGTTGTTCATGCAAATATCCTGGCGTGCCAGACTCCTAATATCGCTGGTAAAATGTTCAATATCGCCTGTGGTGAGAGTTTCACACTAAATCAACTCTGCCAATATCTTCAGGAGATTCTGGGAACATCAATAAGTCCAACTTATACAGATCCGCGTGTGGGAGATGTCAAACATTCTCTAGCTGATATTCATAAAGCAAGGAAATTACTTGGTTTCGAGATACAAGTTTCATTTATAGAGGGACTAAAACGAACAGCTAAATGGTTTGCTACTCCCGGAGAAAATCGATGAAAATTTTAGTGACTGGTGCGGCAGGTTTTATCGGTTCACATTTGTCTGAACACCTGGCCGATTTGGGACATAATGTACGAGGCCTGGATAGTTTTACTGATTATTATAGCAAAGATTTGAAGATCTCCAATGTAAATCAGCTACATAAAAAAGGGATTACATTCTCAACACTTGATATAGCAGAAGACGATATAAATTTGATTGTCAGCGATGTCGATATAGTCTATCATCTCGCTGCCCAGCCCGGTATATCAGCCAAAACCCCATTTGATACCTATTATCGCAATAACATTCATGCTACGCATAGATTATTAGAGGCAGCAAAGTTGTGTGAAAATTTAAAAGGATTTATCAATATCTCCACTTCGTCCGTCTATGGAAGTGACGCCACGGGTGATGAATCCACTGAACCGAAACCAACCTCTTACTACGGTGTAACAAAACTTGCCGCAGAGCAACTCGTTTTGGCACTGAGCCGAAATCAAGGATTTCCCGCCTGCTCCTTGAGGTTGTTTTCAGTCTACGGACCGCGGGAAAGGCCTGAAAAACTGTATCCCAAGCTAATTAGTAGCCTCCTGGAAGATAAGGAGTTCCCACTCTATGAAGGCAGTGATAAACACTTGAGGAGTTATACTTATATTGATGATATCGTACATGGCTTAATTGCACCTTTGAACAATTTAGATTCCTGTATGGGAGAAATATTTAATATTGGTACAGATGTCGCTATTACCACAGACGAAGGAATTAGAATTGTTGAGGAAATAATCGGGAAAAAGGCCAGAATAAAAAAAGTTCCCAAACGGTCAGGGGATCAGCTACGGACGCATGCCAATATTGATAAGGCACGTCGAATCCTTGATTATAAGCCAAATACAACTGTCAGTGAAGGTTTAAAACAAGAGGTTGAATGGTATGAGAAGCATATTTTAGGAAAAATCAATTTATGGCCTGACGAACCGGCATTGTCTGAATAGACACTAGTATTTTGGAACTTGGAATTGGGAATTAGGAATTAGGAATTAGGAATTATATTCTATGAACAAACTACAAGATATACACATCGGTAAAATCGGCATTTGGGGATTTGCTTTTTTTGCGCCGCTCTCAATCGCTGCGTCACAGATATTTATCGGAATCGCTCTTCTGGGTTGGTTACTCAAAATGTTTCAGGAAAGATCTTTTGTCTGGAAAAGGACTCCCCTGGATATTCCCATCTTAATTTATGTCATCACACAAATTATCGCTGTACTTCTTTCCCGGGATATAGCTACAGGCCTGGGCGCCTGGATCAACACAGACTGGTTTATCCTTTTCTATTATGCCTGCATCAATCTTATTGACTCGGAAGAAGATTTTAGCTGGATACCCATAATTCTGGCAATATCGGGATCAATCAGTGCAATTTATGGTATTGTCCAACATTTTGTTGGTATTGATTTTGTTAGAGATCTTACGCTTACATCGCGTGGAGATTTTTTCAGGGCAGCCGGTTTTTTTAGTCTGTCCTTAACGTATGGAGGGATTCAATTAGGCCTTTTTCTCTTCCTTTTCCCTTTTACGTTCCTTCAGGAATTAAAGATAAATAAAAGTGTATTCAGGATCATTCTACTGCTATTGTTTGCATCTATCATCGCCAGCTATGCGAGAAGTGCCTGGTTGGGGCTCGGAATGATTACATTAATTCTCCCAATTCTGCTACGAAAAAAAATTGTCTATTATTTATGGGGCGCACTTTTATTATTATTTATTCTGGTATATTTTATTCATCCCGATCTTCTTTTCAGGTATGGTATATTTTCAATGTTTGACACCTCCGAAAGTGCCCCTTACAATAACCTGGTGCGGATAAAATTATGGCAATCAACCTGGGCGATGATCCAGGATAATTGGTTGTTTGGAATCGGTTACAGCGATTATACTCAAATATTCAGTTCCTATAAAATTCCCTTTGATTATGGTGGATTAAATGATCCCCATAACGATTTTCTAAAGGTTATGGCCTTGTCAGGACTCATCGGCGGTCTGGCCTATATAGTTGTATGGTTCCGTTTCCTAAAAGAACAATGTTCGAAAATTTTAACTGGAATTAGCCAAATATCATTTTGGCAAGCAGGTGTTCTTGGGAGCACCCTGGCGGTAATTTCATTTTTAACTGCCGGGCTTGCTCAGGAATATTACCATGATGCAGAAGTTGCCGAATTATGGTGGTTTATAGTTGCTCTGGGTATTATATGCACCATGAAACTTAAGTCTGCAACTGTAAATAAATGATAAATCCGAATAAAAAAATTTTGATTAACTGAATATCTGGCAGGATACAATGGATACTAAATTTTTAATACTCGTCGATTACTTAAGATATTTTCGAAGAGAGAAATATATATGTAGTTCTTTGAATCTTGATACTATTAGTTCAATCTTAAATATGCATGAATTTAATTTTGAGATTAAATCGTTTCAGGAAATTATTGAGGCGCCTCAAAAACCCATAAATAATATAATCTGGTATGCGAGTTCTGACCTGACTTCCTATAAAAACTATATTGAGGACATACTTCTTTATTTACAAGATGATAATTTATTGATACCTCATTTTGATTTTTTTCGCGCCCATGAAAACAAAGGTTTTCAGGAATTATTAAGACGAAAATATGACTTACCTGTTCTTGAAAGCCATTATTTTGGTACAGTAGAGGAATTATTCAAAATAATTGATTACATCGATTATCCCGTTGTTTTGAAAAATACAACTGGATCCGGTAGTGAAAATGTTCGCCTGATTCGTGATAAAAAACAATTAATAAAAAAAGTGGAGCACTTGTCAAAATCTTCTACGTATTATCGAAACCTGGCTAAAAAGTATTTAAAAAGATATGTATTTACAAAAAAATATAAATTTGAATATACAAAAGAATCCTTGTTCGTCAATAATTTTATCCTTCAAAAATATGTACCGAACCTGACTAATGATTGGAAGGTACTCATATTTTATGATAAGTATTTTGTACTTGAAAGAGAAGTAAGACAGCATGAATTCCGGGCCAGCGGGAGTGGAAAATTTTATTATAGAGATTTTGACATTTCAATGCTCGACTTCTGTAAAATGATTTTCAAAAAACTAAATACACCCTGGATTTCGCTTGATGTATGCTGGGACGGCACAAACTTCCATTTATTAGAATTTCAGATCCTTAATCTCGGACCTTTTACTCTTTTAAATGGGCCCTATTACTTCCAACGGAATACTAATTCTGAATGGAAAAAAATATTTAAAAAATCTGATTTGAGCACTGCTTATGCAGAAGCTTTCGTCAATTACATCAGGTCTTCTATTGATGCAGGTGAGTGAAAATAAATGAATATTGCCAACTGGTTAAAAAAGAATGTATTTGTATTAAACGTACTAAAGTTAATAACCGGAACAGCTCTCGGGCAGGTGATCACGGTCCTTGTTTCCCCCATTTTAGCTCGCATCTACACCCCTGAAGATTTTGGTATCCTTGCAGTATATATTTCAGTGGTAGCCATTTTGGCTGTTGTGATCTGTTTACGCTTTGAATTGGCCATCATGTTACCTGAAAAAAAAGAGGAAGCCTCTGATTTAGTGATATTGGGCATTTTAATCGCCGCCTTAATAAGCCTTTGCTTACTGTTTATTTTTATTATTTTTAACAAAAATATTTCTGTTCTAATCGGCCACCCTGAACTTTCTTTTTATCTGTGCCTCGTGCCCCTTAGCACTTTTTTTTATGGTAGTTTTCAGGTGTTCAGCTACTGGATGAGCAGAAGTCAAAAGTTCAACCAGCTGGCTGCCGCAAAAACTACAAAAGAAGCAGCTATTGCCGGTACGCAGCTGAGCTTAGGAGCATTCTTGCAGGCTGGGGCATTTGGTCTGGTTGCCGGACAAATTGCCGGGAATGCTACTGCTACAGCTATTTTATTAGTTAAATCCATCAACCAGATTCGTAAAAGATTTTATTCCGCGATTTTTAATAACCTGAAAACAGTTTTTATTAAATATAAAAAGTTTCCGCTTTTCAGCAGTTGGGCTGCACTTCTGAATGCAATCTCACAGAACATTCCGGCCATTCTTTTCGCCTTTCTTTTCTCTCCCTCTGTTGCCGGACTTTATGCTATTGCGATCCGGGTTTTGCACATGCCCACAGCATTAATTGGTAATTCGGTTAAACAGGTATATTATCAGAAAGCCTCTGAAATATATAATGAGAATCAATCCGTTTTACGTATTTTCTTAAAAACAACACAATTACTGGCCTTAATTGCTGTAATCCCATTCTTAATCGTCATATTGTGGGGTGAACCTATCTTTACTTTCGTATTTGGTTCTCAGTGGGGTTTGGCAGGAAAATATGCCTCGGTTTTGTCATTCTGGTTGTTTTTCGGTTTTATTAATCCACCAAGTGTTATTACTATTTATTTACTGGAATTGAACAAAATACAATTAATCTGGGAAATTTTCTTACTCATTTTTCGGGTTTTAGCTATATATGCAGGATTTATCCTCTTTAAAGATGTCATAGTATCTATCAGTTTATTTACGATTGTCGGTATCCTGTTTAATTTTATCCTTATTGGAATTGCATTTACTAAATTAAAAAAAGAAAAAAAGAGGATTCAGAAATGAGTTTAAAGGATGAATCTTTAGATGATTTTTTAGCCAAACAAAACATTGAAGGTAACCGTTTGATATGGTTAAAGAATCGGAAAAAAATTGATTATGTACTGAGCAAGTTAAAAGGATCTATCAAGAATGCTAATACTGCTTGCGATATCGGCATTGGAGATGGCCACACAATGAGATATATGCATACTAGAAGCATCCAAGTGACAGGTTTTGACATATCCAGCTATTTAGTCGATTATCATCGAGAAAAATTCTCAAGTGAACGTATTCCTGTTCAGGTTGAACAGGGGGATATTTCAAAATCATCAATCGGTGAGAATAAATTTGATCTGGTTACCTGTTTTGATATCCTTGAACATATTCCGGGTGATGGCCTTAAGTCGGCTTTAAATAATATTGCACGAAGCCTTAAAGAAGAAGGTATATTAATTGGAACACTGCCTTTCCGTGAAAACCTGGAAGACAACATGGTCATTTGCCCTCATTGTACTCAGAAATTTCACCGCATTGGTCACTATCATTCGTTTGCAGATATTGGCGAGATTCGAGACCTTCTCAGCCTAAAATTTGAACTCTTAAAGGTTGGTGAAGTTCCTATTATTTGGTTAAAATTAAATATGCTCACTTACATCGGAAATCTTTTCGTCAAATTCGTACGGCAGGTAATTCTAAAAAAACAAAAAACAACCATTTATTTTCTAGCCAAAGTTGTAACTGTATAAATTAGATTAAATTATATAAACAGGAGAGCAAGAATACCGATATAGAAATTTTACCAACTGCATATGTAGCATTCTTTTTTAATACGACTATGGAATGCCTGTATAAGGGACCTACTTCCTTGCTTATAAAAATGATATTTTATTTGCTTGCATATGCACTTAAACCGACTTATAACAAGTCACTAAGTAGAATTTTGATACCTCGTTTTATAATATGAAAACCGTTATATTAATCAATTCACTGGAAAAGGGAGGAGCTGAACGTGTTGTTTTAACCCTCTTAAAAAATATTAATGTAAGAGATACTGACTCCTTTTATCTATTTCTTCTTGAAGATAATATTAAATATGAAATTCCAAACAAAGTTCAGGTCGTTATTGGTGGTCGGTTTCATAATACTAATATACTCAAATTGTTACAAATCCCCCTCCTCGCCATAAAACTCAAAAGAATTTGCCGGAAATACCAAATATCTACTGTATTAAGTTTTCTGGAAAGATCCAATTTCACAAATGTTTTATCGCGCCTCCTGGGATCAGCTCACAAATGTATCATCAGTGAGAGAAATACACCAAGTTTTGTCTACCAATCTCAAAGTTTAAAAGACAAGATTAACCGGTTTCTAATCAGATCGATGTATTCACATGCAGACCAGATAGTTACAGTATCTGATGGTGTATCTCAAGATTTAGTAGAAAATTTCAGCATCCCAAAAGATATCATTACTAAAATTAACAATCCCTATGAAATTGATAACATTCACTATTTGTCAAAAGAAATGATCGATGAGGAATGGCTTAATAATGATGCCTATCAAACAATTATCAATGTTGGAAGTTTAACAAAACAAAAAGGACATGATATTCTTGTAAAAGCATTTGCCCGGCTAATACATAAATTTGAAAATTTGAGACTCATCATTATTGGAGAGGGCATGGAACGACAAAGTATTTTGAGTCTGATAAAGGAGCTGCGAATTGAAGATTTTGTAAAACTCACCGGACTGAAAGAAAATCCCTATGCATATATGTCACGAGCGGATATTTTTGTTTTGTCTTCCTTCTATGAAGGATTTCCAAACGTTTTGGTCGAAGCAATGATCTGTGAGTGTCCTGTGGTTTCTGCGAACTGCAAATCAGGTCCAGAAGAGATTATTGAGGACGGACAATCCGGATTTTTAATACCTCCCGGAAATATTGAAGCTTTAGAAAAATCAATACAAAAAGTGTTAGAAAATCCTAATTTAAGGCAAATTCTTGTCAAAAACGGTCTTGAAAAAGTAAATACTTATGATGTTAATACAATAATTGCACAATATGAGAGAATCCTTTTACAACCCTGATTTCGATCTGATTATCAGAGGCGTTTACATTGCAGAATTTTTTCCGTACATCGAATATTGATTTATCTATTTAATAAAACATTTACCTGACATGAATAAAAAGAAAAATAACTCGGGACATCAGACAATACTAAAAAATCCAAAATTATTATATCTTGTAACTGAAGATTGGTACTTCTGTTCTCATCGCCTCTCTATTGCACAAACAGCAAAAAGAGAAGGTTACGATGTCTATGTCGCGACAAGAATCACTGATAAAAAATATATTCCCATCATAGATGAAGCAGGTATTACGCTACTACCTCTAAAAAAAATGACCCGGGGAGGGAAAAATCCATACACCGAATTGTGTGTTATTGCTGAGATTATGAGAATTTACAAAACATTAAAACCTGATATTATACACCATGTAGCGATTAAAGGGGTGCTGTATGGATCGATAGCTGCAAAACTAACGCGGATGAAAGCCACCGTCAACGCCCTGGCAGGATTGGGTCATATTTTTGTGTCAAATGATCTTTTTACACGAATACTTCGTTTTTTTATACTTTTCGTTTTTAAAGTTAGTTTTAGTGGTGTAAAAGTTAAATTCATCTTTCAAAATCCGGATGACCGCAAAGTGTTCGTTGATTTAAATATTGTAAATACAAATGATTGTTATCTCATTAAAGGTTCCGGTGTAAACATAAAAAAATTTCATCCCCCGGACCCCGGGGGAAAAACAGATATTCCGTCTTTAATCTTAGCTGCCAGGATGTTATGGTATAAAGGGGTGGGTGAATTGGTGGAAGCTATCCGGATATTAAAGAAAAAGGGATTAAAATTTCGGGTGATATTGGCCGGTGAACCGGATTTACAGAATCCAAACACCATTTCAAAAGAACAACTCCAATTGTGGCATGATGAAAATATCATTGAGTGGATAGGATTTTGTGGTGATATGATCAGTCTTTTTTCCAAATCTGATATTGCTGTTTTACCATCATATTATGGTGAAGGTGTTCCAAAAGTTTTAATCGAGGCCGCGGCTATGGAATTACCGATTATCACCACAAATATGCCCGGGTGTTCAGAGATTGCCCGTAATGAAATCAATGGTCTGTTGGTTCCTCCAAAAGATATTCAGGCATTGGCCGATGCTATGGAAAGACTGATTAATAATGTACAATTGAGACAAAATCTTGGACGTGAAGGCAGAAAAATTGTTATCAATGAATTCGAAGAATCAATTGTAAATTCTGCCACCCTGGATGTCTATAAGCAACTTCTGTAATTCTATTCTAGCAAATCTAAAAAGAGATGACTAATTCGAGATTTATCATTAAGTTTTGGTTTTATGATCAAATTTTATCAGTTAATAGATTGAATTAACAAATACATATAGAGGAAGTTTTCTCTTTTAGACATGAGGATATTTTTTAATGATGCGTGAATATATAATTGTATATTTTTTTATTATTTCTTTTTTAATTTCCTTTTTAGTGGTTCCTAAACTAAAAAGGATAGCCTTTAAATATGACATATTGGATCATCCGGGCTATAGAAAAATACATCAGAATGCAAAACCATACCTTGGTGGTGTCGCTATCTTTTTGGGATTTATGATCCCAATAATAATCCACTTTATCATATTGATAAATCTACCTGACAATCTGCTGCCTGAAAATCTAAGTAAATTTTTACTCCGGCAACAATCATATCTATCTCGTGTATTACCGAAACTCTCTGCTATTCTGATTGGTGGTTCATTAATGTTTACCATTGGCTTTATAGACGATATAAAAGGACCGGAATTCTCGCCAAGATATAAATTTTTGCTACAATTATTTGTTGCGATCTTTGCTACCTTCATGGGGATTCGAATTTCATTTATGCCCTTTGAATGGATGAATATTGTTATTTCAATTTTCTGGATTGTTGGTATTACCAATTCGTTTAATCTGCTTGACAACATGGATGGTCTTTCCAGTGGCGTTGCTGGTATATCAGCGTTGATATTTTTGGGCATAACAGCGTTACAGGGACAGTTTTTTATGGCCACAATACTTATCGTTTTTATTGGCAGCATTTTAGGATTCCTTAAGTACAATTATTATCCTTCTACAATATTTATGGGAGATGCTGGTAGTTTATTTATAGGTTATATTCTAAGTACGCTGACGATAATAACCAGTTATGTGACAACAGAGAGCTCAAGTCTTTTACCTGCACTTATGCCGGTTATCATCTTGAGTATTCCCATTTATGATACAATATCTGTTGTGGCAATTCGTATTAAGGAGCGTCGTCCGATATATGTTGGCGATAAAAGACATCTCTCTCATCGGCTGGTCGACATGGGTTTTTCACCGCGTCATGCCGTAAATACGATCTATTTATTAACTATTACAATCGGACTTGCAGCTTTCCTACTTCCCTCTTTATCAATAAAATTAAGTATTTTGGTCTTTATACAGGTGATTATTATATTAATCATCGTATCGATATTAATGTTTGTCGGTAAACGAAATAAAAAATAAATTGTAGAGACGGCCCCCGATAAAATCGGGATTTTCAACCGTCGGTCCGTCTCATACTATATACAAAAGTCTCAAAATATCTACAAAAGGAGTAATTGTAATGCGTGCTTTAATTACCGGTGGTGCAGGATTTATTGGATCTCATCTTTGTGAACGCCTTCTCGAAAAAGGGTATGAAGTTGATGTCATAGACAATCTTTCCACAGGTCGAAAAAAAAATATTACTCACCTGCTATCAAATGATAAGTTTGAATTTTTTCAGACGACTATAATGAATGAATGGGTCCTTGAGGATCTGATCAATCAAAGTGATGTTGTCTATCACCTGGCTGCCGCGGTCGGAGTAAAACTGATTATTGACAAACCGGTCGAGACAATTGAAACGAATATTCGTGGCACGGAAAATGTCCTGAAATATGCCAATAAAGCCAGAACGAAAGTACTCATCGCATCGTCATCGGAAGTCTATGGTAAATTGCCACATGATATCCTGAATGAAAGTGACGACCGGCAATATGGCCCGACTACCGCGCATCGCTGGAGCTATGCCGCTTCAAAAGCCATAGATGAATTTCTCGCTCTTGCCTACCATAAGGAATACAATTTACCGGTGATTATCGCCCGCTTGTTTAATACTGTCGGACCACGTCAGGTAGAAAGATATGGAATGGTCCTGCCAAATTTTGTCAAACAAGCCCTTAAGAATGAACCGATTACCATTTATGGAGACGGAAAACAATCGAGAAGTTTCACTTATGTTGGGGATTGTGTGAATGTTTTAATGGGATTGATGGAATCAGAAGAGGCGCCCGGGCAGGTTTTTAATATTGGAAATTCGATAGAAATAACCATCGAGGAACTGGCGCAAAGAGTTAAAGAGTTAAGCGAGAGCAAATCTGATTTGAAATATATTCCGTACGAAGAAGCGTATGAAAGCGGATTTGAGGATATGCAACGACGCTGTCCGGATAATTCAAAGATTGAAAAGTTACTCGGTTATAAACCTTCAATCTCGCTTGATGAGCTGATTAAGATCACTATTGATTATCATCGTGAGTTGATGACAAAATAGAAATCGAATAGACCACGGATAACACGGATTGTACGGATTGACACGGATTTAAAATTTCATATTATTTCAGATTAAAATTGTCGCGTAAAAACATTTGAGTCGATCCAATTGTTAAATCGCTTTCTCGCAGCGGCGCGACGTATTTAATTATTAATTTTACCTATGGATTAATTTCTAGTTTTTAGCATCCATTTTCGGCTGGGATAAATTAATTAATAAATCCGTGGAAATCCGTCAAATCCGTGTCATCCGTGTCATCCGTGTCATCCGTGGTCTATTCAATACAACACTTGGAAAAATATAGATTGAATATTTTAATAACAGTCTCGGTCAGATGGTGGAATGCCAATGCATACTATGCAATCAGTCTGGCAGAAGCGCTATCAAAACTGGGACACAAAGTTTACGTTGCCGGGGATCCGGATTATCCACCAACTGTTCACGCAAAGACCGCAGGCCTTGAAACAATAGAGATCAGATTTGCCAGTTTTAATCCCCTTGTACTGTTAAAAGATTGGTATAAACTTTACAAATTCGTAAAGGAAAAAAATATTGAGATTATCAATGCCCATCGTTCTGAGGATCATCTTTTTACCGCCTTCATAGCGAAAAGATTGAACATACCTCTGATACGTTCTCTGGGAGATGTGCGCAGCCCGAAAGATAATTTTATAAACAGGTGGCTGCATTTTAAGGCTACCGATTACCATATTTCGAGTTCTGAATCGAATCTGACAAGATATATCTCTACCTGGCCGGATTTTAAACCAAATAGTTCAATAATTCCCGGAGGTGTTAACGGGGAAGAGGTATACAGGATCGAAGAAAAATCGAACTTACTACAAAAACTAAAGTTGCCGGTAAATTCAACCATCGTCGGAATAATCGCCAGATTATCACCGGTGAAGGATCATGAAACTTTTATTATGTCCGCCTCCCTGGTTCTTGAGAATGTATCTGATGTTGTGTTTTTGATAAGTGGTATAGATGTAGAAATAACAAAAGATGATCTAAAGACATTATCAGAGAGTGTAAATCTGAATAGTAACATATACTTTCTTGACCGGCATGAACCGGTGAACGAATTATTATCTGTTTTGGATGTTGGGGTGATTGCCTCAAAAGGATCCGAGGTAATTTCGCGAATTGCCATTGAATACCTGGCAACTGGCATACCAGTTGTCGCTACGGATGTCAATGTTTTACCGGAAATCATTAAAAATGAGAGGAATGGTTATATTGTTCAGGCTGAAAATCCTTTTGACATGTCAAAAGCAATAACGAAAATATTGCAGAATAATACACTAAAGGAAAAATTTTCACGACAAAATTTAGCTGACTTTAAAAATAAGTATAACATAAAACATGTAGCAGAATCTATTGTAGAAATTTACAAAAATCTTATTCGGGTTAAAAATGGATGAAAAACCTACAATTTCAATATCTATAATTGGTCACAATGAAGCACAAAACCTTCCCCAATGTTTTGAGTCCCTCAGTTGGGCTGATGAAATCATTTTTGTTGATTGTGAGAGTGCTGATAACTCCGTTGAGATCGCAAAAAAATATACAAATAAGGTATTTAGCAGGCCGAATTTAAAGAATCTGAATATCAATAAAAGTTTTGGTATTGAGCAAACGTCATCACCCTGGGTATTTTATCTCGATCCTGACGAAATAATCCCGGAAGAAACAGCAGCCTGGATCAGGGAAGAAATAAAAAATCCGGAGTATGATGCCTATCTTTTTCCCAGAAAAAATCACTTTTTGGGAAGTTGGTTAAAACATGGATCTCAATATCCGGACTACCAGTTACGCATGTTCAGAAAGGATAAATCTCATTTTCCCTGTGAGCATGTGCATGAACGATTGCAGGTGGATGGGGAAATTGGCAGGAGCAAGCATCCGATGTTACATTACCCTTATCCGGATCTGGATATATATCTTAAAAAGTTTAATTTTTATACGTCATTTGAAGCCACATTCTTACTTGAGAATCCGCCTTCAAAATTTAGTTGGATAAATTATATATTTATTAAACCGCTCTTTCGTTTTTTTAAACGATACCTTGTAAAAGGGGGGTTTTTAGATGGGTTTCCTGGTTTTGTTGCTGCTTTTTTTGATATGATGAATTTTCCGGTGCGGTATTTTAAATATATAGAACTAAAACGTAACGAAATCTCTTATAACCACTGAGAACACTGAGAAGCAAACCACAGATTTCACAGATTAACACAGATTAACACAGATTTAAGAATAGATTTTATGTATAAAATTATATCAAAATATTAATTATGTTAAACGATCTCTTTGTTAAATTAATCTAAATTATTCATCTGTGAAAATCTGTGTAATCTGTGGTCACTAATTCGTGTCCGCCAGTGGGCGGATCCGCCTACCGGCGGATAATTCGTGGACAAAAATCGTTTTGTATTTGCGAGAATAATTACTCAAAATGAATTTCATTCTTACTCACCCTATAAATAAAATATTGGTTTTACGACCGGACCGTCTTGGGGATATTATACTTACACTTCCTGTCGTCCGGAACCTGAAAGAATCTTTCCCTGAAGCCGGTATCACCTATTTATGTACAGAATATACATCCCAGATTTTAGATTCCTATTCTCTAATATCTGACCTGATTATTTATGACCGGGAGAAGGAACATAAGGGTTTTAAGAAAATTTTAAACCTGGCTCATCAGCTTCGTGAACGTAATTTTGATCTGGCTATTCACTTGCTTTCCAGATATCCTTTGGCCCTGGCCACCTATCTTGCCCAGATAAAATATACGGTAGGAACCGGATTCCGCTGGTATTCCTTTTTATTTACACACAGACAGTATGACCATCGAAAATATAATCTTTACCACGAAGCCGAATACAATCTTCGCCTTTTAAAAAAAATAGGGGTCAATTCAAATTATAATCCTGATGTTTATTCCTATTTTAATCTCCCGGAGGCTTTGATTGATTCAATTCAAAAAATCATTACAAAAGAATTTAAAGATCGACCATTTATTATCCTTCATCCGGGAAGTGGTGGTTCTTCCATAGACTGGCCGCTTATAAATTTCATTAATCTTATTAAGCTGTTAAACGAATGTGGAAAATATGAAGTAGGTGTTACCGGAGTAACGGCTGAGAAGGAATTTCTGGCACCCTTATATCAAGCCGGTGTAAAATTTGTCGATTTTGTTGGTGCACTGAACTTAAACGAGTTAGCTGTATTTTTAAAAAATGCGGATCTTTTTATTTCTAATAGTACCGGCCCTCTGCATTTAGCGGCAGCGATGGGAACCAAGGTACTAGGCTTTTACCCCAACTCACCGGGAGTAGGTCCTGGCCGTTGGGGCCCGATCGGATATCCTGCATCGAGTTATCTAACACCTGTCATTAATCAGACTAAACCACTAACCGATCCCATAAATAATGATATGAAAAAGATAACACCTGAAATGGTATTTGATAGGATCAAAGAGATATTAAGAGGGTAAAGTATTCATCAAAATAAAAAAGGCCGCCCAATTTATGAGCGACCTATTAAACACGTAATTTACCGAAATCTATTTGATAATAAATATTTATTTTACTATATAGTAGCTAATTGGCATATCAATTTATTAAGGGAAAATCTCAAGTTTGAAGTTTCACCCAGGTCGAATTCTTTTGATAAATGTGGGCATTACAATCCTTGCAAACATCTATATCGTCATATTTCAATTCAAGCATTTTTTGTCTGTAGGACTTTATCGCATCACCCTGCCATACCTGTTCAATGCTTTGATTCTTGATATCTCCGACTGGTGCGTTTAAATCGTAATCCAAACAACACAAACCCGCAGTCCCGTCGGCGGCAATAACCAGTTCGTCCCAGGGATGGGTACAAGCCCATTCGAATTTTCCCTCTTTACTTTGTATTTTTGCTTCACCGACATTCCGGTCTTCCTGGGTTCCAAGAAAAGTGTTATATACATTGACATCAACTTTATCAACCAAAGGTGTCCAGTATTTTTTGAATTCTTCAATTTCCGATACTGTAGGTTCCATTTTTATAATGGTGATCCTTGTTTGTGGTTTGGAAGCCTTTTGTTGCTTTTGGTAATCGAGGAAATAGTGTACATTCTCCATCACTTCATCAAACTTTAATTTTATCCGGATATTTTCAAAGGTTTCTTTTGTTATACCGTCGATGTCAAAGTTGATCACATCGAGTAATTTTTCGTCGATAATCATCTGCGAACGATCTTTCCACAACAAACCGGCATTTGTGGAAAAATATAACTTAACATTTGGTAATTTATGTCGGATGATGCGTATGGCGTCAATGACTTTTTTGTGACACAACGAATCACCAAACCAAAAAAGATTAATCTTTTTCAATGGTTTGCCAACACAATCTTCTGCTATCTTTTCCACCATTTCCAGGGTCATATTTTTCTTCACTCGTTCCATTTCTGAATGTGGACACATGATACAGGCTGCATTGCAAACACTGCTCAATTCAATAGACAACAATCTCGGAAAACGTTCTCTTTTTTTTTTCTGATGTTCAAACAAAATCTGTTTAATCATGACGGTCTTTCTATAAATGGATCAACTAATTTGTGATTCTAAAGGAATGGATCAGCATTTATTCCCATTGTTCTTTTTGTTGAATCAATATGTTAGACTTCATTGAGCAAAAGATATCATAGATTCATAAATAACAGAAATAAAACTTCGTGTCGGGATGGATTCCTCCCCGCAAAAAGCGGGACGGGAATGACAAGATATTCGATTGTCGCGTCGTTGTGTGATAGCGATTAGTCATTTGAAATCGCTGCGCCGCTGCGAGAAATTGATTTTTTGGCAAAAAAAAACTGGTGACGACCTACTCTCCCGTCCCAACCTTAGGAACAGTACCATCAGCGCAGGTGGGCTTAACTTCTCTGTTCGGAATGGGAAGAGGTGTTGCCCCACCGCTATAGTCACCAGTATACTTTCCGTAGAGCGTAGGGCATAAAGCGTGGTAGCGTTTTTCTTCACGCTCTACGCTCCACGCACTACGCTTCACGGTAAAAATCGGATTTAAGCAGAAAGTTATCTGCCGTGTTAGGTATAAAAATATAGGTTAAGTCTCACGGCCGATTAGTACTGCTCGGCTAAACACATTACTGTGCGTACACCTGCAGCCTATCTACCTCCTCATCTCGAAGGTGCCTTTAGTGTCCCGACGAATCGGGACAAGGGATACCTCATCTTGGGTTGGGTTTCGCACTTAGATGCTTTCAGCGCTTATCCACACCGAACATAGCTACCCAGCGATGCCTCTGGCGAGACAACTGGTACACTAGCGGTTCGTCCACTCCGGTCCTCTCGTACTAAGAGCAGACTCCCTCAAGTATCCTACGCCCACAACAGATAGGG
>JAGLYF010000282.1 GCA_023132435.1 Calditrichia bacterium
ATCCTGTTTTCGTGAAACTGCACCCTTACCATTCTGATCGTTTTTTGCTCATCTATAAACCATAGCTGGGACCACCCTTCATATGCAGCATGTGTGGTAACGGCAGTAAGATCTCCAAATTCAGCTGGAATTTCTTTAAGGTTTTCCAGGGTAATCTCTTTCAGGTTAGTACCAAGTTTTGCCTTACGTTTTCCGATTGGTTCACAGGAAAGACAAAGGACACTAAAAATTAAAAACAAAGAGAACATTAATTTCATAGCTAATCTTCTTTCTTAGGTTATTCATAAAAATATAATATAAACGTAAAATATATGTTTTTAGAAATCTGTATTTAAAGATTAAAAGGTGATAACAGGGATATTATAATTTTATAATCGCAGGAATGCAATAAAAATCGTCTACATCTACATTTTTTCTATCGAATCACGTAGTAGAGCAAGGTTTCTTTCAGAATGTGCTCCCAATTTACCACGCAAAAAAATCTGATTATATATTTTTGTTATAAAGCCAACCGTACGATAGGATACGGTAACCGAGATTTCCGTTGTTCCATCCAATAGTCTTTTTAAACTATATGAAGTCTGATACTCTTTTAATAATGGGTTTTCATTGGCACCTGTTCTTGCGTAGGTAAATGTTTTATCATCCTCATATTTTGTTATTTCCGCTTCATGATAGATAGCCGTGTCGTATTCAGCCATATAAAAACGTAAGATTTTTCCCTCGCTAAGATATGAACCATTTTTTAACACAACCATTTTTACAGAGGATTGCCAGGTCGGATAATTTTCAATATCGATTATTTTCCGCCAGACAACAGAGATGGGGCTTTTAATAATTTGTGTTTTTGTAAAATAGGTATTTTTAGGCGCAAGTATCCCAATGACGACCAGAATCATGATCGTTACTATAATTACAATCGAAAATATTCTAATAAATCGTGTCACAGCTGTTCTAACCAGCTAATTTCGTGTCTGCCAACATGCATCGTATTATTCAGTAAAGAACGTACAAATCTACCTTGATTGTCATAAACTTTCAAGCTGACTTTTTGAATGTTGCTAATCTCGAATGAAATTACCGTGGATACATCCAGGTCGTTGGCCTGATAGATGTTTTTTGTCGCGCCGGCACTTATGCAAAAATGTAAAATCGTTTATCTTTCCTGCACCCTTCTCTTGTGTTTGTGATCAACGATATCAATGTAGAGACGTTGCATGCAACGTCTCTACAGATCCACTAGACAGCTATAACCAATCCCGGTTTCCCCTCTCCTACCAGGAGGGGGTTAGGGGGTGAGGTCCTCATCGGGTTGCGACGCCTCGCATCGGAATCTGTCTCTTAAATTTTCCTCTCTCTTCACAAAATAGGGGAAAAGGTTGAACGTTCATTCGAACTAGGCTAATCTTTAAAACTCTCCCTAAATCCCTCTCTTGTAAAGAGAAGGGGGAGGCAAGGATTTTAAATTGGACTTATTGACTCTGGTTAAAAAATATGAATAGTTACGTTACATAATATTAATTATTCCTCTATATTACCATAAAACTAATTACCATAGTCTAATTATCTGAAGATACAGATATCCCGGTAGCTATTTTTTACTTTAAACTCTCGGTTTTATCATTTAATTTCTAAGCAGGTGATATAACTTATTTTGAGGAGGTACTGTTGTCAACATTAATGGTTTCTATATCCGGCGTGCGTGGAATAGTTGCTGAAAGTCTTACTCCGGCAATCATCCAAAAATATGCTGTGGCATTTGGTACATTTATGAACAAATCTCCGCTAATAGTCGGCAGGGATTCCCGAACAAGCGGTACCTCTATTTCAAATATACTAAAGGGTTGTTTGCAGGCCACCGGGTGTGAAGTAATCGATATCGGTATCGTACCTACACCTACAGTTCAAATGGAAATCCTTCATCATAAAGCAGCAGGAGGTGTTGCCATAACGGCCAGCCATAATCCATCAGAGTGGAACGGACTTAAATTTATGGATGGAAATGGACGGTTTTTAAGTCCGGAAAAAGCAGGGCAAGTTTATGAACTTGCTGATCGTGGTGATTTCAAATATAGAGATTGGAATCAGGTGGGAAATGAGATCAGAGATTCCGGTGCAAATAATAGACATATAGAAGCTATTCTTGGTTTGCAGTATATTGACGTTTCTGCCCTAAAAAAAAGAAAATTTTCAGTGGCTGTGGATTGTGTTAATGGTGCCGGAGGTATGATAATTCCCCGTCTGTTGGAAAAATTGGGTTGTAAGGTGATCCCGATCAATGAGGAACCTGACGGACAATTTGCTCATACACCGGAACCTCTACCGGAAAATCTTGGTCAGTTAAAAAAACTGGTAAAAGAATCAAAAGCGGATATCGGATTTGCGGTGGATCCGGATGTGGACCGGTGCGCAATTGTAGATAATAAAGGACAAGCTGTCGGCGAAGAATACACTCTCACGCTGGCGGTAAAATTTTACCTGAGTAAAAAATTAGGATCGGTAGTTGTAAATATGTCCACATCCAGAGCCTGTGAGGATATCGCAAAATATTATAATTGCCCTTTTCTACGGTCAAAAGTTGGTGAAATAAATGTCGTGGAAGAAATGGTTGCACAAAATGCTGTTATTGGTGGAGAAGGTAATGGCGGGGTGATTCTTCCTGAACTACATCTGGGGCGGGATGCACCGGTGGCCATCGCGATTGCCTTGCAATCTTTACTTGAATTCGAAGGATCAGCCGAGATGCTCGTACAATCTCTCCCCAGATATCATATGGTTAAGGACAAGATAAACATCGAAGGCAAAAATCCGGACATTATCATTAATAAGTTAATCGATCAATTTGCTGATAAAAAAGTAGATCTTCTTGATGGGTTAAAAATTGATGAGGAGAATTACTGGATACATTTACGAAAATCAAATACGGAACCGATTATCAGAATCATTGCCGAAGCAAAAACAGCCAAAGAAGCCCAATCAATTGTTAGGGAGTATACAACTATCATCCATAAGTTATCTTAATAACCCACCCCCTCTTTCCCCTTCCCTGTCATCCTGAGCCCTTCTAATTCTCTCAGGACAGGCTTAGTCGAAAGATTAGAGAGGGGGGGCATAGGGGGAGAGTCAGGATACATGTTAATTAAAATAATATTTTTTAATCACAAATAGATTATTAAATTTTAGTGTAAATTTAATTATCAAAGCGATTATAGATAAAATGAAAAAGTCATTAATCGAGAAAATAAAAAAATATCTCAAAGAAAAACCCGTACTAAGAGCATATATTTTCGGTTCGGTTTCACGGAATGAATCTGAAAAAGATAGTGATATTGACATATTGGTTGAGCTTGATTATTCTCAGTCGATAGGACTGGAGTTTATTGAAATGCAATTGGATTTGGAGGAGATACTTCATCTAAAAGTTGATTTGCTATCGAGTAATGCGATTTCGAAATATATCAAACCGTTCATTGATAAAGATAAAATATTGATATATGAAAAGTAAACTCGCTGATGAAGTTAGGTTAAAACACATTTTAGATGCTATTTCTGAGATAGAACAGTATACGGAGAATAATTCAATTGAAGATTTTAATAAGAATTCTATGCTGAAATTTGCTTCTGTCAAACAACTTGAAATTATTGGTGAAGCGGCTAATCATATTTCAGAAGAATTGATCAAAGAATTTCCTGAAATAAAATGGAGAAACGTCATCGGCCTCAGAAATCTATTAGTTCATGAATATTTTGGTATTGACATACAAATTGTTTGGAACATTATTGTCAATGATTTACCGAAACTAAAGATACAAATTAAAAATGTACTAGATAAATTTTAAACGCCTAATCCGGCTCCTCCAGATACCTGAAACCTGAGATCATCCTGACTACCGATTTTTATCTTACCTCCAAAGGTAACTCCATACCCCGGTGTACTCTCCTTTTTGGTCACCATCAGACTGTCTTCATATTCATGATTTAACTGTCTAAAGATACCGGCGATGGATAGATTTCCCCAGGCTCCGCCAAAGTTGTAACGAGCGACCAAATCGGGGAAAAAAGCACTGGGACTAAAGATCCGGGCCCCTCCCCATAGGGATCCAGAGTGGTTTCCGCATTCTCAATGGCCAATTGCCAGCCACCGGTGGTAAACCGGATCAATGGTTGTCTATTAAAGATGATCCCATCGGCCGCGCCGGCGCAAAGAATTTATCCACTAATTCGTGTAATTCGTTGACTAATTCGTGGATTTTTTTTGACTTATTTATAAGATAAAATATCCAGGTGCAAGCAAATTTGAATTCTTAATTCCTTCTTTGATTTTAACAGATTGAAGATAGCCACAATTAGAAAAGTAAGTAATGAAAACATCCGGCAGCCTGCTAATTGAATGTGCCTGATGGTGAATCGGCAAGTCTCTGTATGTCGCGTGCGAATCCGGAGAAGACCGTCAACAGAAGGAATCCGAAAGCAGAGAAGAAAACGACAGCTATCAGGCTCGGATCATTCACGCCGAAGAAGTACGCGAGGACGCATATACCGGGAAACAGTAGCAGCCAGGCGATCACACATACAACGAGAGACCACGGCCACAGCTGTCCGAGGAAACGCCGCAAGCTGACTGAGAGATGTGCACGCCACCAGGTCAACGGCGCGTTGATCCTGGTTGCGGTTGCGCCGACGATGATCCCGAGCATCGGAGGGCCGAAACCGCCGCCCACCAGGAGCATGACGATCGACAGCAGAATCAGGACGAGGCCAGCGTTCTTCCTCTCGACGAACACGGTCGTCCAGACGAGGAACATCATAGAAACGAAGATGGCGAGGATTCCGGTCACAAGGAGGTTGGGAACGACAGTCATCGCCGGCTCCCCTGCCAGAATGCGAAAGAACTCCGACCCTGGCCAGGACGAGATCACTAGTCCGCTCGGAGCGATGTTGCCCTGAAGCGCTTCACCGATACCGTGTTCGATACCCATCAGCCCTACAATTGCGCCGATTATTGAAACCGTTACTCTGGTCGCATTTCTCATTTTCTCTCATTGTTCAGCACATCGGCGATGGGTCGCAACGCCTTGTTGGGTATCAGCACACTTAGATGATCGGAATTCCGTTTAATTGCCATATCGACTGCCAAATTTATCAAGGAGAGCCTGAAAGTCGCTGTATAACTTGGATGGTTTCAGGTTCCCACTATGCGCAAGAACCCGCCCTGATCTGTCATCTATAAAGAGATGATCGCCCGTTTCATGTATCTCTCCGTATACCCATCGTTCTGTTGAACCTACCACGAAAACCCTTTCTTGATTCGGAGGTAAGGCGGTATCGACCAGATAGTGGGCGATTACACCTTCAAGATCGATATGTGAACGAAAGGTATTGTCTACGAGAGGGCGCACACCGTGGCCGGTGACGAGTAGCGGAATGCGATAGTTCTCCGCATCGGAGGATTTGGAACGATTGCCATGATCGGAAACCACAATAATTAATGTGCGCGGTTCCAACTGCGCTGCAGTTAGTCGATCGAGCAGACCGGTGAGATAGGCATCGTAATACTCGAGTTGCGTCTTTCCGGTTGTAGCCCGCCACTCTGGCGAATGGCCATAGACCAGCTCATGTAATGTAAACGATTTCTGACTGGTGGTAATGAAGTCAAGTATGGCCGGAAGAGCTGCACGATCCTCAGTAGCGGCCTCCATGCGGCTGGACCCTAAGGAAACCCAACCATCAAGCGACGGTAAATCGCCCCGATCCATAATGCGATCCCAGTGATTCCGTGTCGGCACGAACGGCTGGTGTTCATATGTGCTTATAAAAAGTGTCCGGTAACCCTGATTACTGAGATTTTCGGTGAGGCTTGGTGCCTCATTCACCGCATCATATAAACTCTCATCAGCATACGCGCGATAGGGAACCTGCACCGAGGTCAACATCGCGATAAGGCTTGTATATGAATCTAGATTTGTTGCGTAGTATTGGCGATAATATGCGGCATGCTCCTTGACCCGTTCAAAGAACCCGCCTTTCAGCGGTAGGAATTCCTCTTCGAAATCTCTGGCCGTTACGCCTTCCAGGACGAGTAAGAGAATGTGATCGGCTCGAAGTTCTTGGACGGCGGCCAACATTGATGATGGCAAGTGAGTCTCAAAATCCGAGCGACTTGCCGGCCGCCGCAGGGATGGGACGACACGGTCTCCGCCAAAGATCTGGTTCGTCAACTCTTGCTGCAGGCTGTATACGAACGGCTGGGG
>JAGLYF010000283.1 GCA_023132435.1 Calditrichia bacterium
TGTTTTTTAAATCTCCAAATCATTTTATATTTCAGTGATATTTTAATGATATATAATTTTTAATCGGACACTTGTGAACCAGACTAAATAATTTATTTAGGAAGATCTCCCGTGCAAAATTGTATAATATTAATTAAATTTACATCAGACTGTCTGGATAGGCAAGCTAGAGCAAGTCTTAGAAAAAAATACAATATTCAAATACCAGATCTGACTACAGAAAATTTTTCTTTGCGATTAAATAATAATTTATTTATTTTCTATTTTGAATTAAATCACATTTTTTTAATATATCTCCTAATATATTATATAGACTTGTTACTCGGTACTCGGTACTCGTTTCTTGATACTGGATACTAGCCAAATCGTGGATGATTCGGCCCCGACAAGTCGACTGGAAGGAGACATTTTTTATCGGGGATACTGGATGCTTGATACACGATGCATGGTTTGAATTGTTCAT
Organism: Calditrichia bacterium; assembly: GCA_023132435.1. Lineage (GTDB taxonomy): Bacteria > Calditrichota > Calditrichia > JAJRVZ01 > JAJRVZ01 > JAGLYF01. The sequence continues at coordinate 464 of JAGLYF010000283.1, forward strand.
TTAGGCTAAGAATTGTGTGATATTTGATTCAAAAAGTAAATACCGATCAACGAGTTGTGAGAATCGAGAAACGAGAACCGAGCAACGAGCAACGAGGACGAGAACCGAGCAAGAAGGGGGTTAAGTGAAAATTTATATAGATAATTTGTCAGAGAAAGTGACAGAATCCGACTTGAGAAGGATATTCGAACAGTATGGTGAGATTGAGTCAATTGAGGTGTTTAAGCATCAATTTGGAGACAGATCCAGAAGTTTTGCGTATCTTGATATGCCCAGTGATGAAGATGCTCTAAAAGCGATGGAAGCATTGTACGGCACCAGTATCAAAGGAAGTTCAGTCAAAATAAATCAGGCAAGAACCGGTCCGAAAGAACGACGGAAAAGTGACAGAGGTGGTGGCAGGCGAATAACCGATGCCCCCGCGATCTGATGTTAGAAATTTACCATTACTATAAAATTTTTTCTCGTTAAAATTAAGTAACTGAAAGGGAATATTATGGAAGATTTATTCAGTCGTATGTTAAGAGCAGCCAAACTGGATGTTCATCTTTATGAGGAGGTAGAAGCTGATGAAGGGGCTTTGCCTCAGGCCACTTTGGTCGTTGTTTTATCCAGTCTCGCAGCAGGAGTTGGTGGTATTTTTTCTTATGGATTTATGGCTCTTATTACCGGTACGATTGCTGCGCTGATTGGATGGTATGTTTGGGCCTTCCTTACATATTACATTGGAACAAAGTTATTACCTGAGGAACAAACCGAGGCAGATTACGGACAACTTTTAAGAACATTGGGATTTGCCAGTTCTCCCGGGCTGATTCGTGTCTTAGGTGTCATTCCCGGTTTGCTTGGAATTGTAAATTTTATTGCTTCTGTCTGGATGTTGGTGACCATGGTCATCGCTGTTCGACAGGCTCTTGATTATAAGAGTACATTACGGGCCGTGGTAGTATGTGTCATTGGCTGGATCATTCAATTGCTGATAATCATGTTATTTTACGCTCTATTTGGGTTTTCCATCACTATGTAGAGGCATTAATGCTGAGAGATATTATACTTCAGAATAGAAGTTGCCGGCGATTTTTCGAATACGAGAAAATTCATGATGACTTGTTGAAAGAACTGATAGATCTTGCCAGACTTTGCCCTTCGGGTGCTAATCTCCAGCCTTTAAAATTCATGATATTAAATGATGAGCGGCAAACTTCAAAAATTTTCCCATTCTTAACCTGGGCCGGTTATCTGACTGAATGGGATGGTCCTTCAGAGGGGGAACGACCACCCGCGTATATCGTAATTTTGGGTGATACCTCCATAAAAAAAGAAATTGACTGTGACCATGGTATTGCTGCACAAACCATCCTGTTAGGCGCCTGTGAGAAAGGGATGAGCGGCTGCATTATTGGTTCTATCAAGCGTAATAAACTCCGTGAGGAGTTTAAAATACCGGACACCTACGATATTCTTCTCGTTTTAGCGATTGGAAGACCAAAGGAAAAAATTGTATTGGAAACCGTTGGACCAGACGCAGATATTAAATACTGGCGGGATGAAAACGGAGTACATCATGTTCCTAAGAGAGCTCTGGAAGATATCATTGTAAAATTCTGAAATTTAACAGAATTTGATTCTATTTAAAATATAAATTCCAATATACTGTAGAGACGTAGCATGCTACGTCTCTACAGTATAACACGTTTATTTGTGAAAGATCTGATATATGAATTTGCCTATCCGACTACTTGCTCTTGTAGGTTTTGTGATTCTGTTATATACACTCTCTTCAGCACAGATTCCTCCCGAAGATAAATCTAGCGGATCAAGAGGGGATAATCTGGTAATCAAATTGGTAACAATCGGACCGGGAGATGATTTCACCTCATGGTGGGGACATACGGCAATCATAGTTGAGGATAACAAATTTAATGTATCTCGTTTCTATAATTACGGTTTGTTTTCTTTTGAACAGGAAAATTTTGTAACAAATTTTGCAATGGGAAGATTGATATTCTGGGTGGGTGCCTGGAATACGTCAGATGCTCTGGCACACTATGTCAGTCTAAACCGCGAGATTCGATTTCAAATATTGGATCTATCTCCTGAAAAACGTGTGCAGGTTGCAACCATGCTGGCTACTAATATCCGGCCGGAAAACAGAGAATATCTCTATGATCATTACCGGGATAATTGTTCTACCAGGGTTCGGGACTTATTTGACCATATTCTGGATGGTCAATTTTATCGTCAGACACAAATAGCGGGAACAATGACCTTCCGGGAACACACCCGCAGGCATACCGACAGGGATTTTATCGTTGACTGGTTACTCATGTTTCTGATGAACAATACTATCGATCAGGAAATCCGACGATGGGATGATATGTTTTTGCCGGAAGAAATTGAACAAAATATATCAGACTTTAGTTATAAAGATGAATCCGGGAATATGCGCGAGCTGGTTAAAAGTACTTACACTTTTTTTCATACAAAGGACCGTGAGCCTTTACCAGTAGGAGCCCCTGCCCATTGGCCGATTGGATTGACGATTGGGCTTTTAAGTGGAATTCTCGCAATTCTTGGCGGTATTGGATATTCAAGAGGTGTTAAATATATGCGTCAATTATATGGTATCTTTCATATAGTTATTGGAATAATTTATGGCATTCCGGGATTAATATTGTTTTTTATGAGTTTTTTTACTGACCATATTGTAACCTATCATAATGAAAATCTTCTGCTGGCAAATCCATTCACATTTTTATTTATCCCGTTTGGTGTCGGTATTATTTTAAATAATGCATTTAGTTTGAAATGGGTACCTACACTCTGGTATTTTCTTTGTGGATTAAATATTATTTTGCTTATTTTGAAAATATTTCCTGTTTTTGATCAACAAAACTGGCTCTCCATATCACTTATCTTGCCCCTGAACCTGGCAATGGCATTTAGTTGGAATAGGATTATCAAAATTAAAAGGACAGAAAACTCTGTCGGTTGATTCAAAGATGTTTTCGAACTGGTTTTATTGTTATCCTCCTGAGCATTGTCTCCGACGGCCTACTTTTTGAACGACCAAAAAGTAGGCAAAAAGTCGTTGGTCCCTTGAAATTTGCCTGAGCAGCCTCAGAAATTCCGGAAAAAAACATTTTTCTGCGGAATTTCTTTGTCTACTCCGGGACGGCAAATTTCAAAATGGCCGATTAAAAAAATTAAGATTATTCTCTGCGTTCGTTGCGACTGTCGCGCCGCTGCGAGAAATTAACTTACCGTATCCCTTCGGTGAAGTACATCTATCATCGTAATGTCCCGCGTACGTATCTTCTGCAGTAAACCATATAGCAGGAGATTACTTATGCATACTTCAATCACCCGTTCCCGGCGCACCAAAGAGATGCAAGCCGTCATCGAGAAATATCATGCATGTGATTTAACCCAACGACATTTTTATAAACAAGAGAAGTTACCTTTAAGCACCTTTACCTATTGGTTACGCCGTTGTCGTCGGCATGATAGTCCTCAGGCTAACTCATCAGCAGCGTTAATCCCTATTAAAGTTAAAGTAGCGGTCTCAGAAACCCAGTCGTCCAATTGTACAATCGAATTACCCGGCAGCGCCATTCCACCCGGCAGTTAAAACTTATAAAGGAATGGCTGATCAAGAATAAGCAGGAAGTATTGCCTAAAAGTTCCATGGGCACAGCTATAGACTATACGTTAAATCTGTGGTCAAGATTAATCCGCTATCTTGAAGACGGGCGATTAGAGATCGATAATAATCGAGTGGAAAATGCGATTCGTCCTGTGGCTATCGGCAGAAAGAATTATTTATTTGCCGGAAGTCATAATGGGGCAAAACGCGCGGCGATACTTTACAGTCTTTTGTCAACAGCACAATTGCAGGGGCATGATCCCAAAGCATACCTGAAAGATGTGTTGAGCAGGATAGCAGATCACCCGATGAACCGCTTGGATGAACTGCTTCCCGCAAGCTGGAAGGCCCCCCTAAAAGTTACATCTGCCGCCTAGTTGAAATCAATATGTACTTCACCGAAGGGATACAAATCGCAAACTAGAAGAGGTTTCTAAATAAGCAGTAAAATTCATCAAAACGCAAATGGATTCAATTAATGTTTAATTAATAATTCTCAAAAACTCTCTGTTTGCACCAACGATTAAAAATTTATTGATACAGGAATAAATTATCGATATCTTTAAGTTTTAAATAAGCTTAGAGAAATAAAAGAACACGGTTAAAAGTAAAAAAAGTATTTAATAAGTATTTAATATCATATTTTAAGAACGTTATAATGCATTGATATAATTGGCTGAACACGGTTTTCATTAAAATTCTTATTAAATTACCCTATTCTATAGAAATGATTTAGGAGATAAGGAATGAAAAAAAAGGTTCAAATAGAAGAAATTCAGAACAAATTTCAGGAAATATTGGCGATTGCCTTGAAAGGATCGGATGTGATCATCATGGATAAGCATAAAGCTGTGGCGAAACTTGTCCGAATTAACTCGGACGAGGGTGCGAAAAAAGAAGATAAATGGACAAGTGATGATTTTGATATTAAATTAGCTGAATAATATTTGAGGTAATCTCATTTAGCCTGTATAATTCATAGCCACTAAGGCTCAAAGACTCTCCCGCCTAAGCGGGATTAAAATCATAGATTTAAGGTATTTTGAAAAAATATATCTACAATACTCATTTGAAAAGTTATAAGACAATTAAGTTATTATTTCTTTGAGACTTAGAGTCTTCGTGGCCTTAATTTACGAATTAATCAGATTAGTTAAAATGAAAGACAAAATCACGTTAGGTAAGGATTATTGATTTTTGTAGAATACTTTTTTCTCAAATCTTTCTAAACTCTCATATCTTTATCCAAATCTATCAAAAAACCTGGTTAAAAAGTTGACTTATATGCAGGAGGAACATCTTTAAGATGGAAAAACAAACCCAGACCTATAAATTCAAAGCAGAAGTGAAACAATTGTTGGATATTCTCACTCATTCGTTGTATACAAACCGTGAGATTTTTTTACGAGAATTAATTTCTAATTCCTCGGATGCTTTAGAGAAATTGCATTTTGAAACTTTGAGTGGTACAGAAGTAGTTGACAGCAAGTTACCTTTAGAAATACAGATCACTTTAGACAAGGATAAAAATATCATAACGATTGCCGATAGCGGTATCGGAATGACAGATAAAGAAATTACTAAAAATATTGGAACAATAGCCAAGTCCGGTACAGCTGATTTTTTAAAAAAGGCGGCTGGTAGTAAAGAAGAATCGAGCACTATCATTGGAAAATTTGGTGTAGGTTTTTACTCGGTCTTTATGGTAGCAGATGAGGTTGTTATTACATCCCGATCATTTCAAAAAGATGAGAAACCGGTTCAGTGGAGATCAGAAGGTGAAGGAACCTTTGAAATTCAGTCTCTTACCAAAAAGACACCTCGTGGTACAAGTATAGAAATCCATCTAAAAGAAGATGCAAAAGAATTTATCGAAAAGTATAAAATTGAAGAGGTAGTCAAAAAACATTCAAACTTTATTCCTTTTCCCATAAAAATTGACAAAGAACAGATTAATAAAGTAAGAGCAATATGGCGGGAACCAAAATTTCAGATAAAAAAAGAGGAGTATGACGAATTTTACAAATTCCTTACATATGATTCTGAAACACCTCTGGATACACTACATGTCGCTATTGATGCTCCTGTACAGTACAGCAGTTTAATGTTCATTCCAGCGAAAAATCTAGATTGGATGGGGAGTAGTGAACTGGAAAAGGGATTGGACCTGTATGTAAAAAGAGTGCTCATCCAACATGAATATAAGGAAGTTTTACCTGAGTATCTCAGATTTATGCAAGGTGTGGTTGACTCTGAAGATATTCCACTCAACATTTCTCGTGAAACCTTACAGGAAAATCAGGTCATTACCAAGATCAGGTTGAACCTGGTTACTCAGATTCTATCTCATTTGGCAAAAATGGCCAAGGACGACAACGAAAAATATACCAAATTCTGGAAGGAATATGCCCGTCAATTTAAACTGGGATATAGTGATTATCAAAATAAGGATAAATTTTCTGACTTATTACGCTTTAATTCTTCTGCGACAGAAAAAGAGGAGGATCTGATTGCATTTGAAGATTATATTTCCCGATTTAAACCTGATCAGAAGGAAATATATTACATTTTTGCTCAAAATCGGGATGCAATTTTATCAAATCCTCATTTGGAAATATTTAAAATAAAGGGTCTAGAGGTACTGTACTTATATGATCCCATCGATGAATTTGTTATGGAATCGATGAATAAGTACAAGGAGTATGATCTTGTATCTGTAGAAAAAGTGGATCTTAATAGAATAGAAAACTATGCTGATCAGAAAGAGAAGAAAGAAACTAAAAAATTAAGTAGCGATGATGTTAAGGTTTTTGATAAACTTCTAAGAAGGATGAAGGACATTCTTGGAGAAAAAGTTACCGATGTTGTAGAATCGAAGAGATTAACAACCAGTCCTTCCTGTCTGGTCACCCCCGATGGTACCATGACATCAGGGATGCAGAAAATAATGCAACTCATGAATAAGGATATGTCTATTCCACAGAGAATTATGGAAATAAATAAGGACCACCTCCTTGTTCGAAATTTACTGACCATCTATAAAAAAGATGTAAATGATCCTCACTTTATCCGTGTTACGGAGCAGTTGTACGAGTCATCACTTTTATTAGAGGGTTATTTAAATGACGCACATATAATGGTTAATCGGATTGAAGATCTTCTGGAAAATTCGACTGAGTGGTATATTAAAACGCTGACTGATAATGTAAAATCAGAGAAGAATAAGAAGTAATTACAGGGTCATTTTTAATCACCTTAACTGATCTATATTTGAACCACGAAGCAGATCCTTCGACCTGTAGGTCTTCAGGACAGGCTCCGGACACGAAGATATTTTTAGTGAGTTTAAATAAAAATATAATATTAAATTCTATGATGGAATTCTTTTATAATTTCACTCTAAATAATTGTTATTATAAGACCTTCGTGGTTAATAATTCATTATAGAATTTTATTAACGATTTTGCAGTAGCTTCCGGATTTTTTGCGGAAAGGGAAATTTCAGATATTATTTGTTTTTCCAGGATGACAGATGCTTTGGTCCAGGATTGGACATCCTTCATATTTTTAAAAATGAAGCCATTAACAACTCTGAAGCCGAATTGTTGTATCCATAGATTTCTACTTGCCCAGATGGACTCACCTGTATGTTCACCAACAATCTTAATTTTATCCCCTACCATCCTTCTCAACCAGCGAAACTGAAGAGGTAAATTGAGTCCACTCACTTGAATAATATCAGGTTGGATTTCAGAAAGTAGTTCGAAAGTGGGGACCGGTTCCTGCCACCAGCGTAATGAGGGTGGAAATTCATCACTCACAAAATAATAACTAACCTCCTCCAACATAGTGGTTGCATCAAATGTTGCACGTTGAACGACGCTGATGGCCTCCGGGAGTCCATTTGAGAGTTCCTCATAGAGTTTGTGAGGAAGATGTGAAGAATTAAAGTAGGCTTCCGGATCATCCAAATTTGTATCCGGAATTAAATTCAGATAAGCAATATGCATATCTCTTCACCTCATATTTAAACTTATATTTCCTCAATTCTTAACATATTAGTTCCCCGTCGGGTATGAAATGGTAAACCAGCTGTTATCACAATCTTATCTCCCTTTTTAACGGGGCTTTTACGTTTTATTATTTTCAGGATATCAGTTATTGCTTCGTCGATATTATCTCCAAACTCGTGTATAGAATGGGGCAGAACTCCCCAGACGAGGTTTAAGCGTCTAAGACTTCTCTCGGTGTGAGTGATCGCGATCAGAGGTTGCTTTGGGCGATATCTGGAAATCATTCGTGCTGTTGTCCCGGATTGGGTCAGACAAACAATCATCGCAGCATCGATTAAATCAGCCGCCTGACAAGCACTAAAACCTATGGTTGAAGATATACTATATTTTTGATCAGAATGTCGTCGTCTTGTCTCCCAATTAACTGACCGTACATTTTTCTCAATAAGATTAACGATCCGGTGCATCGTTTGCACAGAAGCAACCGGAAATTTTCCTACAGCAGTTTCGCCTGATAACATTACGGCATCAGTGCCGTCGAGAATCGCATTGGCCACGTCTGAGGCTTCTGCCCGGGTTGGTCTTGGATTGTGGATCATTGATTCAAGCATTTGGGTGGCGGTAATCACGGGAGTACCGTTTTTATTGCAAAGAGAGATGATTCTTTTCTGGATTGGTGGTACCTCCTCTGCACTCAATTCAACTCCCAGATCTCCCCGGGCAACCATGATCACATCTGTTTTATCTATTATATCTTCGATCGATTCAACTGCCTGAGGTTTTTCTATTTTCGCGACTACCGGAATGTCTTTTTTAGCTCTGGAGATTATTCCTTTGATTTCCTCAATATCTTTTGGTTTTTGAACAAATGAAAGTGCCACGTAATCAACATCCATGTTCATACCGAATCTGAGGTCTTTTTTATCTTTATCTGTTAAAGCGTTTACTGATAAAATATTACCTGGCAGATTTAATCCTTTATGGTTGGAAAGTACACCACCGTATATTACATTACAGAATACATCCTGTCCCCTGATCTTTTCTACTTTCAATTTAAGCAACCCATCATCTAACAAGACGAAGTCACCGACATTCACATCTTTGGAAAAGGATTTATATGATACGGAGACAATTTTGTCATTGCCCTCCACGTCACGCGTGGTGAGGATAAAGGTATCTCCTCTTTTCAGTTCAACAAAACCCTCGGTAAATTTTAAAATGCGTATTTTGGGCCCCTGTAGATCCTGTAAGATAGCAATAGGTTTCTTTAGTTCTTTGGCCACTTTTCGGATTATCATGATTACTTTTTGATGACCTTCATGGGAACCATGAGAAAAATTCAAGCGGGCAACATCCATCCCTGCTTTAGCCATTGCTTTTACTCTTTCATAAGTATCAGAACTGGGACCAAGCGTGCAGACTATTTTGGCACGACGGGGTATCGGTTTTTTCCGTGTCATGTAATTCTCCTAATCAGTCCACGAATTTTTCCACGAATTACACTAATTGGTACGAATTACACGAATTAGTCTATGATTTTTTAATAGATATTCGTGAAATTCGTGGAACCATTTACTTTGCATGATATATTTCTGATTAGATCAGATTAATATATATCGTTATAATCATGAAACTAAGGCGAATCTTTCTCAATTTCAAGAATTAATCTATGCTATTGCCACCAAAAACTTTGTTTTTTTAGCAAAATTTTTACTTTCTGT
>JAGLYF010000284.1 GCA_023132435.1 Calditrichia bacterium
AGACGCCATGATAATTATAGAACGCGGATAACGCTGATTCCCGCGGATTTTTTATAATATATTTTTTTAATTCGTGATAATTCGTGAAATTCGTGGACATTTTTTTGATTGCCCCGAGTCCCGCAGGTGCGGGATATGAATTGATTTTCGCAAAACCTGAAGTTGAAGGTTTGTTTTTTGCTGATTAAGTTTATTTTTTGAGTGTTCTTTGATCGAAACGGATATTGTATTATGTGACAGGTATTTATGAGCGTGAATTATTCCAAAGAATTGAATGAAACAGTAAAATTAGCATACCCGATAATCATTGGTCAACTGGGGCATATGATGATGGGTGTGGTCGATAGTGTGATGGTGGGAAAAATTGGCGCCGCACCCTTAGCCGCTTCCTCAATTGCTCATGGGTTGTTTATGCTCTTTATGATCTTTGGAATAGGCATGTCCATGGCAATTTCTCCCTTAACAGCAATGGTAATGGGCGCAAAAAAATATTCTGAGTGTGGCATCGTTTTTCGTCAGGGATTACTTGTAAATATGATTGTTGGAATTGTTTTAACGATAGCAATTATTTTTAGCGCTGATATTATCCGCTTTCTTAACCAACCTGAAGAAATCATAGAGCAGGGGGCAGCGTATATGCGTATTCTGGCCTACTCTGTGGTACCGGTGATGATATTTCAAACTTATAAACAATTTAGTGAAGGGCTGTCACTTATGCGTCCGGCTATGGTGATAACTCTTCTTGCTAATATCATAAATGTTTTTGCTAACTGGGTTTTAATATATGGAAATTTAGGTATGCCGGCACTGCATCTCCCCGGTGCAGGATGGGCAACATTTAGCACCAGGGTGCTAATGGCAGTTTCATTTTTATTGTATGTCTCATTTTCGGTCCGGTATACACCTTATGATCCCGCCTTACATTATCGCCGGATTGATTTTTCGATGATAAAAAAAATTCTCAGGATTGGTATTCCCGGTGGACTGCAATACTTTTTTGAGGTGGGTGCATTTGTCGGCTCGGCAATAGTAATTGGTTGGATGGGAACGAATGAACTTGCCGCTCACCAGATTGCCATAAATTTGGCTTCCCTATCCTTTATGGTTGCATTGGGAATTTCAGCCGCGGCCACAATCAGAGTCGGAAATGCGGTAGGTCGCGATGATCGAACAGGCGCACGAAATGCAGGTATTATAGCATTTATACTGTCGGCAGCGGTTATGGGAACTTTTGGGATCATCTTTATAGTGTTTCGCTGGCTCTTACCAACACTTTATATAGACGAACCGGAGGTAATTAATATAGCCGCATCACTGCTGATAATTGCCGCACTTTTTCAACTCTCTGATGGAACACAGGCTGTTGGCATTGGCCTGCTTAGAGGGCTTGCGGATGCAAAAATCCCAATGTTCATTACCTTTATTGCATACTGGATTGTTGGGTTACCAGGTGGATATTTATTGGGTTTTACCTTTGGTTTTGGTGTACAGGGGATTTGGTTCGCCCTGTTTGTTGCATTGACAGTATCCGCCGTATTACTCTCAACCAGATTTATGTTAAAAAGTAAGCAAAAAGTTGAGATTTGATTTGGATACTAGATGCTGGATGCTGGTCGGAGCGAAGCGGAGATCCCGTTACTCGGGAATGCTCGATACTGGATCCTCATGCTCGCCTCACGCTGCTCGATCTTCATAGTACTTTTTTTTCCAGTCATCCTATAAACTCATTGTGTTGTGGCGTCGTTGAGAGATAAATTATCCAGGTCGGTCTACCAATGATAACGAACGGCTGCTTTTATGGCTTCTACCAGACTGATCTCACTGGCGATCCCTTTTCCGGCTATATCCAGAGCGGTACCATGGTCTACGGATGTACGCAAAAAAGGTAAACCCATGGTCAGAGAAACGGTATGTTCGAAATCATAGGTTTTTGCGGCAATATGCCCCTGGTCGTGATAGAGAGAAAGTACTGCATCATAGTGGCCTTCTTTGGCCAGATGAAAAACCGAGTCAGCAGGAACCGGTCCTACTACTTTTAAACCCTCAACGACAGCCTGTTTTACTGCCGGCTCTAATATTTCTATCTCTTCACGACCAAATAATCCGCTTTCCCCACCATGCGGATTTAAAGCGGCAAGCGCGAGTTTTGAATTTGATAGTCCAATCCGGCTTAAGTAACGATCACAAGCATGTAAGGTTTTTACCAGTTCCTTCTGATCAAGTGCTGCGCTAACATCGGCAAAAGGTATATGACGTGAATAGAAAAATACGCGTAAATCACCGGTTATAAAAAGGGTCATTGTACGCTCACTGGTGGTAAGTTTTGTCAGCATTTCAGTGTGATCAAGGTAAGGAACAGAACCGGCTTTGAGTGACTCTTTGTTAATGGGCGCGGTGACTATACCATTTACTTTTTTTTGTGTGGCCAGTTCGATCGCCTTCTTAATATAGGAAAAACTATGTTGGCCACCCCCTGCTGTAATTTTCCCATACTCATGATCAAAGGAAATAGGATTGATATCGAGACAATGAATTCCTGGTTCAGACAGTTGTGAAATGTCTTCTTCACTGGTTTTTTTTATATCTATATTCAGATTGATTTTTGAGGCTGTTTTCCGGAGGAATTCTAACGAACCACAGATAACCATATTACATTGAGTAAAAAGATCAGGGTGATTTTTTAAAGCATTTAATGTAATCTCAGGTCCAATACCGCAAGGATCTCCCATAGTAATTGCAAACATTGGTTTCATAAGTTTCTAATCTCTCTTTTTAAAGTCATTCCGCCCTTGCGGAATCTTTGCACTTTTAATCATTCCCAAGTTGTACTTGGGAACGATTAAAAGTGTAATATCACATCGACAACAGCAAAGATGCCTACGGCATGACAAAATCCTAAAAACACGGTCGTCGCGAGAAATGAATTATCCAGGTCAGTATCATTAGATTCTGGTGCATTTAATATTGCTTCATAATATAAAGAAATTTACAGATAATGTAAATCATAGTATTGGCATGCATTGCCGATGACCTGATATTTTACATTTATTTAATCAAACCATTACTTCAGGTTGGTTCTTTATAAAAAGCTCTGTAGATTTGATGCAATGGAAACTTCAATGTTTGCAAATATTATTCTCTTTATACTCGGCCTGATATTACTCTATATTGGGGCAGAATTTCTAGTCCGCGGTTCTTCCAGATTGGCGCTGTTGGCCCGGATTCCACCAATAATAATCGGATTAACCGTTGTCGCCTTTGGGACATCTTTTCCCGAATTTGTTACCAGTATGGTCGCAGCCTGGCAAGATAAAATTGACCTGGCTATTGGTAATATTGTCGGAAGTAATATTGCCAATATCTGTCTGATTTTGGGGATAAGTGGTATTATTATAACAATTACAATTGATCCAACAACGGTTAAAAAGGAATTATACTGGATGATGGCGGCTTCTATTTTGTTCTGGATTTTTGGGCTTGGTGGTACCATCAATCATCTGGAAGGTGCGGTATTATTTGCCGGAATTTTTGCTTTCACGCTTATTATGATTCGTAACGGTATGAAAGAAAGACAAAATATTAAGAATGAGGAAAGCCTAACCCGGGAGTCAGAGAAATTACATAAACTTCCGGTTTCAGTTAGATTTTCAATCTATCTCGCAATGACTGTAGCTGGTATCATCTTACTCATGTTTGGTTCTAACTGGTTGATTGAATCGGCAACAAATATTGCCCGTGTACTTGGTGTAAGTGAAGTAGTTATTGGCCTCTCGTTGGTTGCATTCGGAACCTCTCTTCCGGAATTAGCCACAGCTATTATCGCTATCGTACGAAAAGAAAACGAGATCTTGCTGGGAAATATTGTAGGTAGTAATATTTTTAATATATTATTTGTTGGTGGTGTGCTCACCACTTTTTTTACAGCACCCATTAATCAACGTATCATATCTTTTGATTTGCCGGTCATGCTCATAGTAAGTCTTTTTCTTACTTTGGTTGTTATTAAACGTAAAAAAATATCCCACCTTACCGGTTCGTTTCTATTTACGATTTATATTCTTTACATAATTTTTATATTTTTAAATCAGGCCTGAATGTGAAACTGTATTAACCAGATTTCCAGTAATCCCCAGTGCTACAATATTCAAAATACCTTGACATCATATAAGACAACTGATAAATTGAAAATTTATATTTTCCGGATAGAAAAATGTGTTCTTTCTGTAGAGTAACGATGCGATTGAAGGAATCAATGTAGCTAAAACCTGATTGATGCTTGTTATGGGAAATGAAAAAGGAAGAATAAATGTTAGTGTTGCCAATATGTACCGGGAGGCAACCTACCGGAGTGAAGTTATCAATCAGGGATTGTTGGGAGAGTTGATAAAAATCGAAAAAAAGGATAAAGACTTCTCACTGATAGAGCTCCCTGATGGTTATAAGGGATGGATCAGTAATTATCAATGGGAGTCTGAAAAGAATGAATCCTATGATTCAAGAAAAATCCGGCCCCACTTTGTAAAGATTTATGGTAAACCAGATTCGGATGCTGATACTATACGAGATGCGACTATTGGTACAGAGATACAGGTTATCAGAGAAAATAATCATTGGTTTGAGATCTTCCTGCCGGATGGATTACATGGGTGGGTAGAAGAAAGTACATTCGCTAAATTTCCTGCCTGTACGCGACAGAGTGTTATACAATTAGTAAAGGAATTTCTGGGCTATCCATATTACTGGGGAGGACGATCCCCAAAAGGATTTGATTGTTCGGGTTTAACGCAAACCGTGTTTTCCCTGCTCGGTATTAGCCTTCCCCGGGATTCCTGGATGCAGCACCGGGATGGAAAATTTATCAGTGAAAACCCGGAAGAGGCACAAACGGGCGATCTTTATTTTTTTGCTGATAACGGAACTAAAATTACACATGTCGGAATTGCCCTTGGAGATGGTCGAATCATTCATGCAAGAGGAATGGTAAAAGAGAACAGTCTGATTCGAAATAATGTGAACTTCAGTGAAGAACTATTTAATAGTTTTGTTGATGTGAGAACATTTTTTTAATTTTTAGGATTGTAAGCGTGTCAGTTAACCGGTTAAACAGAAACGTCCTTGTTTTAAATCAAAATTACGAACCGATTGCAATATGTAATGCAAAAAAGGCGGTAATATTGGTTTATCTGGGAAAAGCAGAAATCGTCGAATCTATTGAAACAGAGATCCGTGCGATTAGCTTCAGTATGCCTTTCCCGAGCGTGGTGCGTTTGCAGATTTACATATACAAACCGTTTATGTCCGTTATCCTGAGCCGTAAAAATATTCTTCGCCGTGATCATCATAGGTGCCAATATTGTGGAAAAGTGGCATTACCCTTAACGGTGGATCATATTATTCCCAAACATTTTGGCGGGAAGCATTCCTGGGAAAATCTTGTCTGTGCATGTATTCGCTGTAATAACAGGAAAGGGAATAAAACACCGGATCAGGCTGGTATGCAGTTGTTGAAAAAACCACAAAAGCCAAGTAAACTCTTTTTTTTACAATTTTTTATTGAAAAACCGCATGATAGCTGGCGGCCGTATTTGTTTCTCAATTAATGAGGTAAGACGAAGTTCACGAAATAATAAATATGCCAGGAGATAAAATGCCCAAAAAACGGATCCTGAGTGGTATGAGACCTACGGGAAAACTGCATCTTGGTAACTATGCCGGTGCCCTGGAAAACTGGATTGAACTGCAGGATGAATACGATAATTTCTTCTTTGTAGCTGATTGGCACTCGTTGACTACAAATCCGATGGCTGCATTCGAGGTAAAGGAAAAAACGCGGGATATGGTCGTTGATTGGTTGAGTGCCGGAATTAAACCGGAAAATCCAATATTTATCCAATCTCAAATAAAAGAACACGCGGAACTCCACCTGATTTTTTCGATGTTGATAACTACAGCACGTCTGGAAAGAAATCCAACCCTAAAAGAACAGGTTCGTGATTTGAGTTCGGAAGCATTGTTATATGGCAACCTTGGGTATCCTGTGCTTCAGGCCGCAGATATTCTTATGTATAAAGCCAGTGTCGTCCCTGTGGGTGAAGATCAGGCACCTCATGTGGAGATCACCCGTGAAATAGCCAGAAAATTCAATTCGACTTATGATGTGGTGTTCCCTGAGCCGGAAACAAAACTGACCAGTTTTTCCCGACTCCCGGGTCTGGACGGCAGAAAAATGGGAAAATCAAACAATAATTTTATCCTTATGTCTGATTCTGAAGAAGATATATTTAAGAGTGTACGAACTGCTGTCACAGATCCTGAAAAAATCAGACGTAATGATCCCGGCCACCCGGATATTTGCAATGTATTTGCTTATCATCAGAAATTTAATAGTGATGAAGTTCCTCAGATTAAAGAAGACTGTATGAGCGGTGTTTTAGGATGCGTAGACTGTAAGAAAAATTGTGCGACAAGAATTGCCAAATTTTTTGAGCGACACCGGGAAAGGAGAGAATACTATCTTAATCATATAAATGAGGTTGAAGATATTATCGATACCGGAAACAAAAAGGCACGCACGGTAGCACAGGCAACTATGGCCGATGTACATGCTGCGATGAAAATGGGTTGACATGATTTATCGGGTTAAAACAGAAATTTTTGAAGGTCCATTCGATCTGTTATTGTTTTTAATAAGAAAACACGAGATTGATATTTATGATATTCCCATCCATGATATTACCAATCAGTTTCTTGAATATATTAAACTGATGAAAATACTCGATCTGGAAGTGGCAGGCGAGTTTATAGAAATGGTTGCCAGTCTGATGAATATCAAAGCACGAATGCTTCTGCCTAAACCGGTGTTTGGAGATGAAGATGATGTAGAGGATCCCAGAACCGAACTGGTCCAGCGACTTTTGGAATATAAAAAATTCAAAGAGGCAGCTTCAGATATGTCTGGATTCGAAGATCGCCGCCGGAAAATGTATTCACGAAAGTTTTTTTTGAAACCAGAAGACGAAAAGACAAGCTCTACAGAAGAATATTTACAAAACGTTACTTTGTTTGATCTATTACTCGCTTTCAAAAAAGCACTCGATAATATGCCAAAGGTGACCTACCACGAAGTAAAAAAAATAGAAATTACCATCGAAGAGCAAACGGATTACATCCTGAATATACTGGATGTGCAGCCTAATATTTTGTTCAGTGAATTGATTGAAAAATTAAAAAACAGAATTGTTATTATTGTCACATTTCTTGCTCTTCTTGATCTGATTAAGTTAAGAAAAATAATTGTACGTCAATCAAGGGTTTTTGATGATATAAAAATCTCATCCGTTTTATAACATAATTCTACAGGTAAAAATTACGCATGACCGATAAAATGAAAAATATAATAGAAGCTTTACTTTTTGCCAGCGATACGCCGATTACTATTCAGAAATTGAAAGAAATTTTGGAAGTCGATTCTGTGAAGGATATTCGCGAGGGTATCGACGATTTGCAAAATCACTATTTGCAAACAGAAAGTGCGATGACAATTATCGAAGTAGCGGGGGGATTTCAAATCGCCTCGAGAGAAGGTTACGCATCATATGTTCAAAAACTTTATAAAGGGCGTCAGGCATCACGGCTCACTCAAAGAGCATTGGAAACGTTAGCTATTATCGCCTATAAACAACCGATAACCAAACATGAAATGGAAAATATCCGTGGCGTAAATGTGGATGGTGTTGTGAAAACATTATTGGAGAGGAATTTGGTTAGCATCGAAGGTCGTGAAAAAGCACCAGGAAATCCCTTGTTATATGGAACGACAAAATACTTCCTGGAATATTTTGGTCTGAAAAGTTTGGAATCTCTTCCAAAGTTGAAAGAGATCGATGAGCTGTTAAAAGAGGATGATAAATTTTTGGAGAGTCTCGATCAGGTGGCCTTAAAACAATTGGAACCTGAGGCCCTTGGACTGACCAGTTTAAAGGATAATGAGGACAAAGAATCGGATCCAATTGAAAACCCCACTGAAAACCAACCAGCTCAAAATCAGGATGAGTCCGGCAAAAATGATGCGTCTTAATAAATTTCTCGCTTCGGCCGGAATAGGATCACGGAGAAAATGTGATGATTATATAGTGGAGGGTAAGGTATCTGTCAATGGGGAAGTCGTGCAAAAACTTGGTATCAGAATCGATGAACTCACAGACACGATTACTTTTGAAGGTAATGAAGTAAAATTTGAGAAGGATTTCCTATATATTATACTAAATAAGCCTAAAGGTATCATTACATCAGCCAGGGATGAGTATGATCGAAATACGGTCCTGGATCTGATACCTCTTAAAGAGCGGCTATTTCCCGTGGGTCGGCTTGATCAGGATACGACCGGGCTGGTATTATTAACGAATGATGGAGAACTTGCCAACAAGTTAATTCATCCCAAATTTAAAATACCAAAAACCTACCATGTATTTTTAAATAAAGTTATTCGTCCCAAAGATATTTATCATTTCGAACGCGGAATTCTTTTTGATGATAAAAAAACCGCTCCCTGCAAATTATCTGAAATTCGAATTATAGACAATTGTAGCTTTATAGAAGTCATCCTTTATGAGGGAAGAAAAAGGCAAATCAGGCGTATGTTTGATGAACTGGGATACAAGGTTTTCGAGTTAGATAGAATCGCTTTTGGTCCTTTAACTTTAGCGGGTATAAAAAGGGGGGAATGGCGTTATCTTAACAAAAATGAAATCGCCAAGCTGAAAAGTAATGAGTAAAACTGAAAAACTAAAGTTAACAATTGCCATTGATGGCCCTGCCGCCTCGGGAAAAAGTACTACAGCAAGACAAGTCGCACAAATCCTTAATTATTTGTACATAGATACTGGTGCTATGTACCGCGCTTTGACCCTGGAAGTTCTGAACCGTCGTATTCCTGAAAAAAATGAAGATGAGGTTGTAAAAGTTGCTAAAGAGGTTAATATTCAGTTAGTTCCCGGAGTGAAAGGACCACGCACAATTCTAGATGGTGTGGATGTTTCTGAAGAGATCAGGCTACCGGAGGTTACCCATATAATTAGTACAATATCGGCCTATAAAGAAGTCCGTGAAATTATGAAGCTAAAGCAAAGAGAATTGGCAAAAAACGGTGGCGTGGTCATGGACGGTCGGGACATCGGTACGGTTGTATTACCTCAGGCTGATGTTAAAATTTTTATGGATGCCTGTGTAGATGACAGAGCAGACCGACGTGTAAAAGAATTGAAAGAAAAGAGTATACCGGTGGACCGAGAGAATATAAAAGAGGATATCATTCAACGGGATTTAATTGACTCTACCCGTGATGTAGCTCCCTTAAAACCAGCAAAAGATGCGATTATTGTAGATACCTCTAACCTGACAATCGCTGATCAGGTTCAGAAAGTTATTGATATTGTAAATGATCTTCTTTAAATCCATGTTACGTAAAGATAGTAAAAAAATTGTTGTTTGAGGAAAATAAATACTTTAAATTACCAAACTTTGCAATTTTTGATACCCGCTTAACGGGTACTATACTTGATACTAGGAGGTATTTTTTTAAATGACTGAGGAAAAAAAAGAGGTCGTAGAAGAGACCAAGCCTGAGGTACAGGAAGAGCCTATCCCCGTAATGGAGGAAGAACCAGTATCTGAGCAAAAACCTGAGGAGGATAAACCTGAAGAGGCTATAAAAGCCGAGAAGGAAGAGAAATCTGATTCGGCTGAAGAGGAGAAGACTGAAACGAGTGCGGATAAGGAACCTGAAGCGAAAGAGAAAAAAGAACCCGCAAAAAAGAAGGAAAAACAAGAAGAAGAAGCGATTGAAGTGGTGCGGTTGGAAGATCTCACTGAAGAAAGGGAATATTCGGATGAGGAGTTCGATTTTTTAACCAAGATGTACGATAAGACACTTCATGAGATCAAGCAGGGAGATATCGTTAAAGGTAAAATCCTTGATGTCACCGACAGTGATGTATTAGTGGATATAGGTTTTAAATCTGAGGGGATTATTCCCGGGGATGAATTCGATGATTTAAAAGCGGTTAAGGTTGGCGAAGAACTGGAAGTTTTTTTGGAAAATGTTGAAGATCCTAACGGACAACTGATTCTTTCCAGAAGGCGCGCGGATTTTATTCGTGTTTGGGAAAATGTTGTAGAGAAATTTGAGAAAAATGAAACAATAAATGGCATAATCGTTCGCCGAATCAAAGGTGGAATGGTTGTCACCCTAAATGGTGTTGACGCATTTTTACCCGGATCCCAAATAGATGTAAAGCCAATCCGGGATTTCGACTCATATCTGGGTCGGGAATTGGAATTCAAAATTGTAAAAGTTAATCACGCCCGCCGTAATATAGTTGTTTCTTCCCGTGTTCTTATCGAAAAAGAAATGGAAAGTCAACGTTCAGAGATTATTAAAACGATTGAAAAGGGTCAGGTACGCAAAGGAACGGTGAAAAATATTACTGATTTTGGCGTTTTTATTGATCTGGGCGGTGTAGATGGACTTTTACATATTACGGATCTCAGTTGGGGGCGCGTCAATCATCCTTCGGAAGTAGTTAAACTGGATGAAGAGATTGAAATCGTAATCCTTGATTTTAATGAGAATAAGGATCGAATTTCACTTGGCCGGAAACAACTGATGCCACATCCCTGGGAAAATATTGACGAGAAATATCCAGTCGGAAAAGTTGTTGTCGGTAAAGTAGTTAGTCTTACTGATTATGGTGCGTTTATTGAGTTGGAAACAGGCATTGAAGGATTGATTCATATTTCAGAAATGTCATGGTCTCAGCATATAAAGCATCCAAGTCAGCTGCTACATGTTGGAATGGAAGTTGAAGTGAAAGTCTTGAATGTTGAATCTGATGAAAAGAAGATATCTCTCGGATTAAAACAACTGGAACCGGATCCGTGGGAAAAAATCGATGAAAAATACCCGATTAATTCAAAATACACCGGAGTAGTTCGCAATCTGACACAGTTTGGGGCATTTGTGGAATTGGAAGAGGGCATCGATGGTTTGGTTCATATCTCAGACTTATCATGGACGAAAAAGATCCGTCATCCAAGTGAAGTGGTGAAAAAAGGGGATGAAATAGAGGTTATTGTTCTCGGCATAAACCGTGATGAGCGGCGAATCGCTCTTGGTCATAAACAGATCGAGGAAAATCCCTGGGATGCTTTTGAGGATAAATACAAAGTTGATACAGAGACTAAAGGAACTGTCTCCCGGATTATTGATAAAGGTGTAATCGTAACCTTGCCACTTGGAGTCGATGGTTTTATTCCCATCAACCATTTAGGTCATCCTAAGTTGAAAAAGGCAACTGAATACTATAACACCGGAGATGAGGTTCCGGCAAAAGTCATTGAATTTGATAAAGATAATAAGAAAATCGTTCTTTCAGTTTCAAGTTATTTTAAAGATAAGGAAGATAAGGAATGGGAAGGATATCTTGCCAAACAAGGTGTTGAAAAGAACACGATGGAAGAAATCCTGAAATCTTCCCTTGCCAAGGACGAGAAAAAACCGGTGGAAAAGAAGACGAGGGCTGAATCGGACGAGAAAGAAGAATCTATTGTTGAAACCAAGGTAGAAGAAATATCCGAGGAAAAAGTTGAGGAGAAGGCTGTAGAGGAAAAGGTGGTCGAGGAAGAAGTGGTTGAAGAGAAGCCGGAAGTTGAACCGGTAGTGGAAGAGGAAGCAGAAGTTGGAAAAGCTCTCGAAGAACAGCCTGAAAAACCGGTGGAAAAAGCGGAAGTGAAAAAGGAAACCAAGAAAAAGAAAACTGCCGCTACAAAGGAAAAAACTAAAGTAGCAGACCAACCTCAGAAGGAAGAAAAAAAGGAAAAAGCGAAATCTACCAAGAAAAAGACTGAATCTGCTACTGGGGAAAAGGATACGAAGAAAAAAGAAGAAAAGGAAAAATCCTAAATTTGTACTGAGGATATTTTAAGCCAACCTTAAGGGTTGGCTTTTTTTTGTATTTTATAAAATTTTTTTAAATTTATTTACGTTGTAAATAAAAATTGCCGATAATTGATATAAAGCACGAACAATATTAAGTATTCTTTACCTCAAACTAACTAGCTGGATGGTAAAGTTCATGTTTAATCTCCTAAAATACGTCTTCACGAATCTGGGAATCGATCTTGGTACGGCAAATACAGTTGTATTTGCTGAACGAAAAGGATATATCGTTAACCAACCATCCGTTATCGCTTTCAATAATCACTATGATGTAATTGCCTATGGATTAGAGGCTAAAGATATGCTGGGCAAAACCGGGGATAGGATTAAAGTGATTAGACCCCTGGCAGACGGTGTAATTGCAGATTTCGTTGCCGGCGAGGAAATGATAAAAGCATTTATTCGTAGTTCCTCTGTACCAAAGTATCGCATCGGCAAGGTGGTGATGGGTGTACCGACCGGTATTACGGAGGTAGAGAAACTTGCTGTTATAGAGTCTGCAGAACAGGCTGGTGCCCGTGAAGTATATCTGATAGCTGAACCTATGGCTGCTGCGGTTGGAATCGGTCTGGATGTCAAGGGTACAGATGCGCATATGATTGTTGATATTGGAGGGGGTACAACGGATATTGCAGTTATAAATTATGGAGGTATTGTCGTCGATAATACCATACGTATCGCCGGTGATGAAATGAATGAAGCAATTATCCGTTATATCAAAACAAAATATAACATGCGCATTGGTGAAATAACTGCGGAATGTCTTAAAATGTCACATGGAACCGTATCTGAAAAATATAATGGTAAAGCAGTAACTATAAAAGGTTTAGATGTACAGAATGGATTACCCCGGCAATTGATTATTACAAACAGTTTTTTTATTGAGGCAATGAAGGATGTGGTTGGGACAATTATTACTGCAATTATGAATACTTTAGAAAAATTACCGGCGGAATTAGTCAACGATTTGGTGGATAGAGGTATTATTCTTACTGGCGGGGGTGCTCTCCTGAATGGTCTTGATGAAATTATTTGTGAAAAAACTTCGCTACCCGTCCATGTTGCCCACAATGCATTATATTCAGTGGCGGAAGGTACACGCCTAATTCTGGACGATTTTCATGGCTATAAGGATATACTGCTACGGAGATGATGTATCTAATACTCTTTGATCTTCCTGAAATTTTTAATTAATTTGCATTAAGATTATCCTTTCTTTAAAATATCCCCCAATTTAAAATATAAAGCTATAATTGGATCAATATTTGATTATTCTCAGTTAAAGACGAATGGTAAAAAAAATTATTTTATACTTCTTCATATTATCCGGGATTCAGGTTCTTGCCGGGAGCAATAGTTGGATCCAGGAAACGGTTAATCATACAATTAATACAAATTTTAATGAAGCACTGCGAATTATCAATGAGCAGATCGAGGCAGATTCAAACGATTACCGTGCTCAATTCTATCTTGCCGCCACATTAAACTCCAAGATGACACATTTCGAAAATCATGAAGAATCTGATCGCTTTAATGAAGCGATTGACAGGACATTGCAACTTGTAGAAGAGAAATTAGAGAATACACAGGTTTTGGCAGATTCAATAAAAGCCGAGCTGTTTTTCTATGAAGGTAGCGCTTATGGATACCGTGCCTTTTTCCAGGGAAATAACGGAAATTTTCTGGCGGCTATCTCGAATGGATTAAAATCGGTTGGATCTTTAAATCAGACACTTGAAATTGATTCGACTTTATACGGGGCCTATCTTGGGATTGGTGTTTATAAGTATTGGCGATATAGCCGTTTAAAGTTTATATCATGGTTACCTTTTATCCCCGATGACAGGGAGGAAGGAATTGCCATGATAAAACTGGCTATTGCCTGTGATTCTCTCAGCAAGTATTTAGCCATGCATCAGATTGTCTACATCCTCCTCGATTACGGCCGGTACGATGAAGCAATCCTGTTTGCTGAAAGAATCGTTGAAAAATACCCGGATAGTCAATTCATGTGGTGGGCGAATGCTCATGCTTATTTTAAAAACGAGAATTTCAAAAAAGCAGAGTCATCATATCTTACCTTGTATGATTTGATAATGGAGGATAGCAACCGGAATATATCACATTTACTAAAGTGTAAATATAAACTGGCTGTTGTTTACAAGGAACTGAAAGAATTTGAAGCGTGTAAGGAACAATGTGACAGTATCCTCGAGTTATCTGAAAAAAATGAACTGAACGATATCACAGAAGATATAGTCACCAGGACGGTAGAGCTAGTTGAAGATTGTGAAGATCGGTTAAAAAATTGATAACCTGTATCCCACATTTCAGATATCACAACCCCCTAACCCCCTTTTTTA
>JAGLYF010000285.1 GCA_023132435.1 Calditrichia bacterium
GGCACAGTAACACTGTGGCTTGGTCTGGAACGTCTTGATGATATGACCGATATGTGGAAAATCTCCATGTCTTATTTCGCACCTGAGTTAGTGAAATCCCCGTCCCCTGTGTCCAGAAACCCTAGATATGGGTAAAGATTAGTTTTTTAAGGGGGAAACAGATCTGTATCATCCAGTATCCAGCATCCAGTATCACCGCAAAACAACCAGTTTCTCAATAACCTCTTTCTGCTCACTCTCATTCCTGACGATGAGTTTATAGATATATACCCCGTTGGCGATATTATCACCATCATCATCCCTGCCATCCCAGGGATAATCGTAATTAAATCCATCAGCCGGTGGTGCCAGATTATCAAATGATTTGATCAACCTTCCGGTAATTGTATATATTTTAATTTCAAGTTCTGTACCGGCATCACTACCCAGCAATTGAAAAGTAAAATTTGTTTCATCTTTAAAAGGATTAGGAAAATTCACCACATCTCTTAAAACCAGTCCTTCAGAATCAGCAACACGAAAACTGATTTCCTCAATTGAAGGATTATTTAAATTATCCCATGCCTCAAGTTTTAAGTGGTGATCCCCCGATTCTAAGTCATTCAGATGATAGGAGAGCTGCCCCTCAGAATAACTGTTCCGGTCATAGGCAAAAAAGGATGTGATATCTCTGCTTGACTCGTCATTAACCTGAATTTCAATTCTATGACCTACTTCCTGTGTCAGATTAATACCATTTTCATCATAGACTTTAGCGATAAGAACCGGATTTTTACCTACAAGATCACCATCTCTGAAGTTCTCCTGTTCGTCAAAATATAACGATATTTCCGGTCCCTCCGCATCAGACAAATTCTCACTGGTACCCATAAATAAGAGCGTATCCAGATATCCGATAGCCTCATTCCCTGTATTGTCATCCCAGGCAAAAATGGTAACCCTACCTGCGCGACGATCGCTGTATCGGATAGATTTTGGCACGATGAACTCACCGGTAAACGACCCCTCAGTAACACTGATTTCACCTTTGAAAATCCGTGGTCCAAAAAGGGTATAATAATCAGGTCCACCGGTATTTACCGAATCGTAACTGGCATCAGTGACGATCAGGAAAGCCCCACCGTCAAATTCATTAATTTTCTCTTCACCTGCTCCAAGCGAAATCGATCCGGATATGGATACTTTACTTAAAGCCTTCATCGTATCCGGTGATATAGCAGTTACCGCTATGTGATTTCTCGGATCAGCCAGATACATACTCGGATCACCAAAGAGATGATATTTTTGATCATTACTTCCGCTGCGTGTGCTTAATAGCAGGGCCTCACCCAATCTCCTACTGGAACCACCGGAAGGAAATAAATTCATTAAATAGTTTAAGTTTAATATATAGTTTGGGTTAGAAGATACCAGACGGGAAGATGATAGAACCGCAATTGCCCCCTTACCCTCCTGCCAGATCAAAGCCTCGCTGAAACTGGGATCATGAGGATCATCATATTTCCCAAAGTCGCATGTGGCGGCAATCCACAAAGGTAACTTGTTCTCATTCTGAATTCTGTTCAGATCCCGTGTCATATTAAGAACATTTTCATGCGCCCACGTTGTGGGCGACCCATGCCCTACATAATTAATCAGTAATGTACCTTCATTCAGCTGATCGATGATCGCCTGGTTTGCTTTTGGTTTAATCCTGCCAAAACCTCCGGGGACTGATTCATAAGCAGATAAGTATATTTTTTTCTTTAAAAATTTCTTCAACTGAGACAATTCCGCCATTGATTCAGCCTGCCTCTGATGTAGCCACTCAGTATTACTGATGCCGGTAATCTCATCATCACCAACAAATGTCATTGTTGTCTGCCAGCCGTCTTTGTAACTACTTTGTTCATAGGCCCTTAGTTTATCGACGATTCTGCGCCCATCGATATCAGACTCCACCGGTAACCGACCCACCGCCAGATCCGGCAAAATTGAGCTGTAACCGCTAGAACTAAAATTTACATCAACATAAAAATTATCCGATTCGCGGCTGTTCATTTCCAGATTATCGCTTATCTCAAAGGGAGGAACCCGGTTTGTATCCGGCAAAGAAATATTTCGGTAATCATAATGTCCGTCTCCAAAGAACAGAACATACGAAGGCCGTGGCGAGGACCAGTTATAATACGCGTATCTGATAAAATTTCTGATTGCCATAACATCTTTTACACCACTACTAAAGTAAAAATATATGTCATTTGTATTGACAACAATCCCGCTTATGGGATCAAAACCATTTGCTCTCATCTCCACAATTTCATTAGCATAGGACTCAAATGATGGATGAGTTATAATAATCAGATCAGCAGATAGAGACGGATCCATCAGGTTTAACCGTGGCTGGTGTTTGATGAGTGAGCTGACATTTATAATCTCACCAGAGTTATGGGAACCAGCGAGTATCCTTTTTGCTGCATTATCACTCAGATCAAGGTTAAAACCTAAAGTTCCGTTTTGAACGGTTGAAGTTGTTTTTAGAATTTTCACATCCACAGGATTGGATACGTCATACAATTCAATATCCTGCCTGGTAAAACCGCCGATATTATAATGAACAATTTGGCCGACCGTATTGGTATAAAACATCAGTTGATTGTTTATCGCAGTAAAATTTTGCGGATAAAAAAACTCGACCCAATCCAGGTAGGCATTGCAGCTCTCAAAGTTCGCAGTATATTTAATGTAGACTGAATTTGTACCTTCCTTCAAATAATCCGTCGAAGTAAAGTTCGCTGAAATTGTAGCGTATCTTTCTTCTTTCAGGACAAAATTCGTAATCAGTGATGAAGGAGCTTTATCCGAATTTATCCAGACTGAAAAATAGTAGCGGTAAGGATCATTATCCAGGTATCGTAATCCGGAACCGCCTTTGAATTTAATTTTCATTCTGGCTTGATTAGAAGTTGAACTCAACTGATTGACCGCATAATTCAGAGAAATATCATGAGATTGACCAAAAAAACGGTAACCATACCAATCATTCCCTGAAGCAAGTAAATTGTATTTATCCTCCTCGTAGTGGACTCTTTCCATAAAATACGTATCGGTTACTCCCGCGCTACCGGAGGGGGTTGTTTCTTCTTGCATTCGTTTTCCCGTGCCCTCACCATATGTGAGCAGGTAATAATTTTTTGTATCATAGGGATGCTGAGTAAATCTAAAATCATTTTCTGATTCAGAATAATACCAACCACCAACACCCGTCCCATAAAACAGAATATAATCCTGGCTGTCAAATCGGCCATCCTCTTCTCCGGCTATATATATGGCTGTTTCCA
>JAGLYF010000286.1 GCA_023132435.1 Calditrichia bacterium
CCGGCTGCACTAAGTGTAGAGGCCTTTATTTTATGAAGACCTTCCCTGGTAACCTCTATTTTATACCAGGGTCCCTGAAAAAAAGAAAGAGCTTTTTTAAAACCTTCTTGCCCCCTGACCAACCAGTTTTTTGCCTGATCAAAATTAAGTACCATTTTATTATACAACCGGTCAAGTTTCGAACGGCCGGGAACAAATCCTCTCCTACTCTTTGGCCCAGCAAATTTAAATTGTAAGTCAGCTGATTTGATAACCTTCAACGCTTTATTCACAGGATCATATTGCAAAGGATGAAAATCAACCCGAACAACAGGTAAATCCCGAAAATATTCCTGTTCATATATCCGGATAATGGATTCAACCTTTGCTGATTCACTGACAGGAGTCACTCCTCTATCTGATATGCTGATTCCATGTTTATCTCGTCCGATTCTTGCAACAGGCGCTATATTTATGTTTTCTTTAACCTCATAAATAATATTCGTGAGTTCAAAGGTCAACTCCGCATCTTTTGGGATCCCCAGACGGAATGTTATAATTGGAACCTCATATCCCTCCTCCGTTTGAGGAAAGCTACAGCCCTCAAAGGTCACTTGTGAGTGAGGTGCGCCGTTGGTTGTACTATGATATATGTTTAAATCCTGTATTTTCCAGGATAAATTGAGGAAATCAGACCCATACTGTATAATATTTAGTGGAACATCCTGCTTTTCCGGAGGGATTTGTGGCAGGAAAAAATTATAAGAAAAAAAGGCTAAAACTGCTATTAACAGTAGACGCTTGCGCATTATTTTTCTCCATGTAATCGCTTTTACACTTTTCATCTATCTGTATCAACCTTAGCCTGTTAGCCTCCTTCACTTAATACATGTAACGTGCGAATTTAGTGCCTGTAGACGTTGTAGTCAATACAAGTTCTTTATTTCAATATGTAATAGTAACATTAATTACGTGTTTTAACTAACTTATAAAAGGAGATGTTCCCATCTCTTTAAGATTAATTCCTCCCAATCAGGAATCAATCATCCGTTAAATCAGTTGTTACCCGCAGTCACTAGTGTCCGGTTAAAAGTTATATTTTATTTGTGTCAACTACCTCACCCCAGTTCCCCTCTCCTGTGAGGAGAGGGGAACTGGGTTTGGCAATAATTATTGGGTTGCAAGATGTATCCCTTCTCTTGCCAAGAGAAGGGGGTGGGGATGAGTTCTTTTATCATTAGTACAATAAAATGTGTATTAGAGCGATCCATTCATGTACTTTAGGTAACTTATTTTTCACAAATAAAATATGGAGTTTTTTATTTTATTGTCGACAACTAAGATAAGTTTTGGCTTTTTATATCGTAGTTAAGGATGAAGGGTTAAATTCACTTGAATAGATAGGTTATGCTTTTTAAATTGCATAATACTGCAAAATTATAAGGGGCTCAATTTTAATGCTTCGCAGTTATAAGATTTGCTCTCTGGTGCTTGTTTTATTCTTCTCGCTCAATATCTCTTCTGCGCAGGATAAAAGAGGCATTGGATTATTCCCATTTGAGAATTTAAGCAAGGAAAAGAAATACGAGTGGATCAGTTTTGGATTTGATTATTTATTGTCTAATAAACTCTCCAATATTGCTGCCTATTACGTACCCGAGAAAAAGATAATAAACAAAGCCCTGGCGGATGCGGGCTACGGAAAACGCAGGATCGATGGCGAAATGGTCTACCACGTGGGCAAATCTGCCGGAATCAACATCGGGATCTCTGGAAATTACTATACAAATGGTAAGACCCTTATTGTAAATGTCAGTTTCATAAATGCCTTCAATGGAGCATCAATATTTTCTAAGGAATACAAAAACAGTTTCAGCGAAATGTTCTTCATCGCGGATGATATTGTAAAAAATATCATCGACCTTTCTACAGTCTCACTTTCTCAAAATGAAAAAAATATCATAAACCGTCAGATCACCAATTCAGTCAAAGCCTTTGAACATTTTTCCAACGGTTATATAGAGAATGAAAAACCTTCACGACAAAAGGAAATTGTCATCGGGCTTTTTCGCAACGCGATTAGGGAAGATCCAAATTTCTGGGAAGCATCATATAACTTAGGTATTGCTTATTATAACGATCAGGATTACAACAAAGCCCTTGAGCAGTTTGACCGGATTATAGCTGCCCTGCCCGATTTTGAAAAACCCTATTACGGAAGAGCATTGATTCTCTACCGACGAAAGGATTATGTAAAAGCCAAAAGCGATTTTCAAAAAGTCATAAAATATAATCCCAATGATTACAAACCCTATTTCTATCTGGGTAAAATCAGTATTAGTCTAAAACAGTACAAGGATGCAAATAAATACCTGCATAAGGCAGCGGAGATTAATCCTGATTATAGTAAAATCTATCTGGAAATGGGTAATATTTTCTTCACACAGAAAAAATATCGCGGAGGTATTCCCCATTATAAAAAGGCCGTTGAACTTGATCCTGCGGATAAGGAGAGTTTACAAAAACTTGGGGAATGCTATTACCGGACACAAGTGTATTATAGCGCATATTCTCAATTTCAAAAGATATTGGAATCGGTACCAAATGACCCGGCTGCTAACTTTATGTTGGGAATTACAGCTTATAAACAAGCTGTGCTCAGTGAATTGATTGAAGCCTTTCTGGAATTATTTGATGTCAACATCGCGGATGAAAGTAAAAAGAAGAAAAAATTGGCCGGGACCCGGAAAGAACGGCAGGAGGTACATCGTGAGATGGTAAGTTCTTTCAGCCGGGCACGAAAAGCGCGAAAGAATTTTCTTGAAGCTACATTTAATCTTGCTCTTACTTACCATGATATGGGTAAATTAGACAGTGCTCAAACATACTATTTGAAAACAATCGAAATAGATCCCAACCTTGTTAAATCTCATATCAAACTGGCAAAGGTATATGATGAGCAGGGACAAAAGCAAAAAGGTTTAGCTGAATATAAAAAAGTGATATCTATCGACCCTTCTTATTTTATTGCCCATCCTACACTGGGACCGGAACACAACTATATAAATATCATGGATGTTACCTTGCGTGAACTGGATGTGAATCTAAAAAATAATCCCGATGATCTGACTTCTAATCAGATGATGGCAAAAATATATTTTGCCCAGGGATTTTATGGAAAAGCAGCAAATGTATATCGAAAAATTCTGAAAATCCGGCCCAATGACAGCGAAGCAAAAAAAATGCTGGCAAAATTGGAGAAAAGATAGTTCTCAGGTTAATTTGTTCAGTATCTCTGAAGTTTCCGGAAAACGTCCTTCTTTTCTTTTTGAAAAGATCAATTGTCCATCCTTCACTACCTCAAAATCGCCTTCCGAGCCCTTTTTTAAATCAATATTAACATCGTCAATATTTTTTTTAATCTCATCCGCCAAACTGGCAGCTTGTGGATAATAATTTCAAACATAACAATATTCAATTGTAACAGTCATATAAGTCTCAACTTTATATTTACATTACCTAACCTGTATAATTCATTTCTCGCAGGGACGCAACGATTGTGAAGATAAAATCACCCGTAATATCATGTCAACCCCTTTTGTCATTCCCGCTTTACGCGGGAATGACAAAAGGGGCAGATGAATTTCTGCCCTTTCATAACTTACATGTTTTATATCTACGCTACTGTTACATCTTCACAAAGATAAACATCCTGGATGCTGTTTAACAGTTTAACACCCTGTTTCATCGGTCTCTGAAATGCCTTACGTCCGGAGATCAATCCCATACCACCGGCCCGTTTGTTGATTACGGCTGTTTTTACCGCATCACCAAAATCATTGGCTCCGGATGCACCGCCTGAATTAATCAATCCAACACGACCCATATAATTATTGATTACCTGATATCTGGTTAAATCAATTGGATGATCAGTGGTCAAATTTGAGTAAACTTTTTTGTGGGTTTTGCCATAACTTCCCAGTTTTTTAGCCACTGCAATATAGCCACCATTATTTTCAGGCAATTTTTGTTTTATAATATCTGCTTCTATTGTAACACCTAAATGATTTGCCTGACCGGTCAGATCAGCAGCCACATGATAATCCTTATCACCTTTAAAATTAGAATTGCGCAAGTAACACCATAATACGGTTACCAGACCCAACTCATGGGCATACTGAAATGCCTCACTAACCTCAATAATCTGGCGATCCGAATCTTCTGAACCGAAATATATCGTCGCTCCGATCGCTGCAGCACCCATATCATAAGCTTGTTTTACATCAGCGAAAAAAATCTGATCAAAGGTATTTGGAGCAGTGAGAAGTTCATTATGGTTTACTTTAACTATAAATGGAATTTTATGCGCATATTTGCGTGCAACTGCACCCAGGACACCGAGGGTTGAAGCACAGGCATTGCATCCACCTTCAATCGCTAGTTTTACAATATTTTCAGGATCAAAATAAATTGGATTCGGGGCAAAGGAAGCGCCTGCTGAGTGTTCGATACCTTGATCAACAGGTAAAATGGATACAAACCCGGTACCAGCAAGCCGACCCGAATTAAAAATTAATTGAAGATTGCGTAAAACGGGAATAGGACGATCAGAAGGCATCCATACCCTCTCCACATAATCCGGACCCGGTAAATGCAATTGTGACTTATCTACAGTTTTGGACTTATGGTTGAGATAGTATGAAGCCTCATCGCCGAGATATTCTTTGATAGTTTTTATCATTAGTTTCTCCTCTTCTTTGATTAGGTAGTGTAAAAAATAACCACAGAGCACACAGAGTAATTATTTGATATTTATTGACTTAAACGAGTTTATTCTTTCTCCCCCTCTGTGTACTCTCATATTTTTGACATTTAATTCCTCATTTTAGTCAATCGTTTGATTAATTTACAACATCCTTAATAACGTATTTTCATTGGTAGCACTTCTTCTTACACACATTCTATTCATATAAACAAGAAATCAGCAAGTAAACTAAGGATTAGATCCTGGTGTTTTTCCAGATTATAAATAACAATTCTTCTAATACTATTTTTATAAATATATTCTTTTAGAGTATCACGCCAGCAG
>JAGLYF010000287.1 GCA_023132435.1 Calditrichia bacterium
CGGTACCGATACCAAACTGAACACTATCAGCCCGGTTATCAACCAGTAAGGCAGTTACAATATTTGAATCGGCTATAATGCCGGTGGTAAGGGTGGCTTCCGCTATACCCGAACCATTTGTGATGACATCAATACTATCAAGACCACTCAAATCTCCGCCACCGCTGCGTACGATAAAACGTATGCTGTCACCTGAGACAACATTGGCAAAACTGTCCGTCACCCTCACACGCAGCAGGCGATCAGAACCGGCAATAATACCAGAACCATCTCCGCTCACTTTCGCTATACTTATGGTAGCAGAATCCGGGGTGATCGTAATCAATCCGCTAGTGACGGTAATCGCCGGATTATCGATATTTTCGGCGCGGACCGTGAATGAACCGGATAACGAATCGCTAACGCTAAAAAGCAGGCTGTCAGCACCATTAAATTCATACGGACCGGGGCTAAAGCCGGCCGTAGAACTGCCTACTGCTGATAAAGTTACACTGTCATTACTGGCAACTGCATTATTAAACTGGTCAAAGGCTCTTAAGGTATAGGTAATGCTGTCTCCGGCTGCTATCGTAGAATCAGCAGCTGGCGTTAAGGTGTAGTAACTAACGATGGTATCCGGTAAGAGTGTAATGTTTATTATTTCAGACAGACTTTGTGCTGTATATTCAACCGTCACTTGTTCCGGACTCGCAGAGGTGTCGGTTCCTAATGTATAGACAACCTGGGTATAACCGGTTGCATCTGTGACTGCAGTTGGGCTGCTTAGACTTCCATTACCCGATTCACTAAAATTTATTGTTGCATTGGAAATTGGATTGGCATACTGATCTTCTAAGCGAACTCTCAGGGTGATTGAACTACCGACCACACCACTGGTATCGGAAACAACAAGATTGGAAGGTGTGTCAACTCTTAAAGGTATGACAAAAGTTTCATTAACATCTCCGATTGAAGCTTCAATAATATCAGTGCCGAAGACAGTCATTGTACTTGCCTGGTAGTTGGCGCCGGCATAGCCACTGGTGTTTATTGCTGCACTTTGCGCAGAAGAATCACCGGCTACAAATACACCATCACCGGACGAAGTCCGGCTAAACAGTACTGAATTATTCGCCCCATCAAGATAATTCCGGACCACATGCAATGAATCCAGAGCCTGGTTATAAACAGCTACCAGATGAAGGTCACCCCACCAGTCACGTGATGTAAGAGGTTCATCAAATTCAGCGCCCAGACCAAATTCATAGGCTGCATCCCAATTTGAAAAGTCACCGCCCCGGTTACCACTTACTACTTCATTACCATTTACATAAATATAATATTGTCCTGAAACATCCCGGGTGAAAACAAGGTGTGTTAAATCTTGGGTTGCGAGCGAACCTGGTGTAATAATATCCGGCATACCATTGCCATCTCCGCCAGAAGTAGTTCTTAATCTTACATAATAGTTAGTTCCTTCCTGGGCGAGAGTGAAATTTCGATTACTACCATCAGATGAAAGTGTTACAATCCTTGCAGGACCAGAATTACCACCTATTCGGGACGGCGTGATCCAGGCCTCCACAGTCATTTCATTTGTCGATGTCAAAGAATTATAAACTTTAGATTGATCTGCTGCTGAAATGCGTGCCGGATTATTGATATCTAAAAATCCGGAATTATCCCAGGCGACACTTCCCGGATTTTCAATCGTCAAATTCATCGGTATACCATTACCTGATACATCCGTTACCTGCGTTCCGCTTCCCTCGTCAAAAGTATATAGTACAGTAAGACTATCAGCAACCCGGCCGGGAATTGGATTATCATATTCATCAAATACCTGAACTTGCAATACTCGCGTTTCACCAACCGTTAGGCTGTCTTCGGTACCGACGGTTTTTACCATGTGGTGTGGGCTGGCAGTCGTAACCGTAATCAGACCACTCTCACCATCAATAAGGGGGAATCCCTGAACATTGGCCGACACGCTAAATGTTCCGGTTTCTGTATCTGTGATATCAACAATAATAGTATCTGTATTGTTAAATGTTATCGGACCGGCCGGTGATGAAGTTGCAGAAGCAGAACCAATAAAGGTAAAATCTATGGTTTCATTATTCGGTACAAAATTGCCAAACTGATCAATAGCTGTAATTACATATTTTATACTGGTTCCGGCATTGGTTATCTGATCACCGGAAGGCGTGAATAAAAGGCTATCGACAGATGCAGGATCAATGATGATCAGACCACTCTGACCGATGATTGCCGAGTTTCCGTTATCTTCCACCCGGACTGTAAACGAACCGGCTGTAAAATCACTGACCCGGAATTGAAGAGTACTATCATTATTAAAGTTATAAGAACTGGGACTAAAACCTGCCGTAATGCTTCCTACTGCGTCTGGAATAATTCCGCCATCACTACCAATCGCATTGCCAAACTGATCACGGACAGTTACTGTATAAGCGATACTGTCTCCAGCCGTGATCGTATTATCACCTGAAGGACTTAAGGTATAATAACTAACCAGACTCGAACGCAATGGTAAACTTAATGTATCATATAAGGTCCCGTAATTTATCTCGATACTATCTGATCCAAAACTAAATACATCGCTGGCTGTGTAGTTGGCCTGGGCAATACCACTGACATTAGTCAGTGTGTCTATCGTTGAAGATCCATTACTGAATAAACCATTCCCGTTAAAACGGGTAAAGGTTACAAGACTGTCACTCAAACGGTTACCATAAACATCCTCTAATGCATACTGAAGAAGACGTTCACCACCTACATTGATTGAATCGGCGCTTGACAATTGAATGATACTTGTCACATCTCCCGGCAATATTGTAATCAATCCACTGCTGCCGGTAATCGCTGAATTATCGATATTATCTGCACGAACCGTGAACGATCCGGCTGTTGTATCACTGACCGCAAACAGAAGACTATCGGCACCTCCAAATTCAAAGAGACCCGGACTAAAACCGGCTGTAAAACTTCCTACCGCGGTCAAAGTAACACTGTCACTGGTTGCTACACGGTTGCCATATTGATCATGAGCCAAAAGCGTATAAGCGATACTATCACCGGCGACGATCGTACTGTCAGTGGATGGCGATAAACTGTAATAACTCACACCACCTGAGACCGTACCGATACTGAATTGAACACTGTCCGCGCGGTTATCAACACGAAGAGCGGTCACAATATTTGTACCGGCAGTATCTCCCGTTGTATAGGTCGCGCTGGCTATACCAAAGAGGCTTTCACTGGCAACACCGATACTATCCAGACCACTAAAGTTTCCGTTTCCGCTACGCACGATAAAACGTACGCTATCGCCACCTACCACATTGAAGAAGGCGTCAGTTATCTGAGCCAATAAGGTTAGACTTGAACCGGCGGTTATACCGGTCGTATCGCTGGTCACTTTTGTGATACCTAATGTGGTGGTATCCGCCGTGACTGTAATTAAACCGCTTTGGACAGAAATTGGAGGTACACCATTTCTGTCTGTCTGGACAGTAAATAACCCGGCTAGTGAATCACTGACCCAAAAAGCGATTGTATCACTACTGGCAAAATCGTAAGGGCCGGGGCTAATTTCAGCAGTCGAGCTACCAACTGCACTTAGGGTAACAGTATCATCATTTGGTACCGTATTTCCGTATTGGTCATAAGCAGTGATTGTATAAGAGAGAGTGTCACCGGCAGCTATCGTATCATTCCCTGTCGGAGTCATGGTATAATAGGATACGGTATTGGCAATGATATCAACAGACCAGTCTGTTCCTTGCGTGGTCAGCATCTGGCTGCTCGAGTCCAGAACAGCGTTTATTGAACTTCCATAAACACTATCTGAAGAGATAGCTGTCGGCATATATTGTTGAAAAGTGACCTTTAAAGAATCAATGATGTCAAAGTGCGATGATTGGATAATAATGGAATCTGCATTAATTTGCCAGGTAGCAAAACCCGCTTCGGTCGGTTTATTGGAAGACATCTGAATAAAGGCATTATGGTTATTAATTTTTACACCAGTGACTACCGGATCGGGTGTGGATAAAAATGGATTACCAATAACCACACTGTCCAGCTTCCCCAGTCCTGTTGTATCCGTCGGATCTATATTATTAATATAATAATTGAAAGTCTGGACGGCGCCGGCCTCAACTGAGGTAGGCGAAATAGAAGCAGAAGCGCCATTGACAAATTTGTTGTGATGTAAAATCGCCGTTAGTGCGTCTACTGCACTTGCTTGATTAAAACTATATTCGATACCAACAGAAGTGTTCTGCTTTATCCCAATTGTTGCAGATCCGCCACCGTTATACTGTGAAGCTAACCAATAATATTGAAATTTAATTTGATTGCTTTGCTCATATAGAATTACTTCAAAATTGACATCATTTTCATTCCACTGTCCTTCTTGAATATCCCATTGAATTACAAATCTGCGATTCGGAGTGGTACCTAATGTTTTATAATATACACCACCTTCACCGGCAGGCCAGGTTTCACCGATTATATTATCCCAAAAAACAGCGATCATACTGTCCGGTCCTGCCCCAGCCGGGATGGTGGTATTTCCTGGGTAGGAGCCGGACGGTTGGGTAAAGCTTATCCAGCCGTTGGTCGAAACCCAGACTTTGCTAAATGACCCGCCATAAAAGACAAAATTAAAAGGTAAAACAACGCTGGCGGTATCATTATTAAACGGTACAGTAAAAAGATTTGTACCATCTCTGGCATCTATCCATTCATAATCAACCGAAACCGTACCATCAGAATTTGTCCACATGTAGCCAAAATTATCCTTACCACCCTGGTCCGCAAAAAGTGTGGATACAAACAGAAAAATTAAAAAGAATATAGCGGAAAACCGTTTCAGCATTTCATCTACCTTTTATCTTGTGTTTCGTATTTTTCTTTTGAAAGTCATCTCGCTCCCGGATCCACGTGGGGAACATTGGTATTTCCGGCCCCCTACATCCGCTTCAATCACTACACTCTTTGAGTCACTTTTAGCGACCAAACCTGGCTGCAGTATACTCAGGCGAATCATCAATTCTAACTCGTATCCTGACTGCCACTCAAAAGGATACAAGCGCAGAACATGCAACTGTGAATCATACTTCCAGGCCAGGACATTCTCTTTATCAGATTTTGAATCAGTATTGACCAGCCAGATCGGTTCGTCATTCAAAGTTGCCGAGACAATCGTCCACAGAACTTTCAGATCGTATATTTTTAACTCATAAGTATCCAATCCACCGGAAGCGTTACAGGTAATTGAAATTAACAGATCCTGAGGTTCATTCGTTTTTAAAAGAGAATCTGCCTGCACTTCATATTGAACAGCAGAGTAGGTGGGAAGATTGTCTTGAGCATATAGCGAAATAAGCGGTATAGCCATCGCCAGAATTACCAAAATTCTTTTTAGCATTTATCTTTCACTCCAAATGGACTGATCTATTTATTGACCTAAGCATCAGAAAAATCTATGCTTAAATCGTTTTTACTATATATATATCGGACAAAGCACGAAATTATTGATATATTATTTATTTTATTATTAATTAAAGTGATATAAAGCACAGAAATGTGCGTGTTAAAAACGAAATGTTTTTAGATTCAAACTGTACGAGTACCCAAAACTATAATTTCCCATGGTAAATAACAGGAGGATTACCGTATTTTTATTCCGTACTGTTAGCATATATCGTACAGATTCACACCTATCATTAGCTAAATAATGAAAAACATTTACAGATGTGAAAAATCTAAATTGGAGGGAATTTCGATATTAGATACTAGATATTGGATGTTGGATGCTTGATGCTTGATGCTGGATTGGGATTTTAGAACTTGGAATCAGTAGTTAGAATGTTAGCACTGATCCTCTTGTCATTCCCCCGAGTACTCGGGGGAATGACTACGGAAAAGTATTTGCAAGCAATTGCAAAGATCCTTTCGGGATGACAAATGAAGATTTCTTTGCCAAATCCCAATTCCAAATTCCGAGTTCCAAATTAATTCTCAGTGTACTCAGTGGTTGATAAAAAATTCGGTGTGATTCCGTGGTTAAAAAAAGGATAAATATGATTGCACAAAACTATTTTAGAATAGCCCGCAGGAGAATCAGAAATTCTTTACCATCATTTTCAACAAGTATTTTATTTTTCTGCGCTTTCTCAAAATCAGGATTTATTTCCAGTGCCTTTCTGAATTCACCTAATGATTGTAAAAAAAGATTACGACATTGAATCAGATGAATTACCCCCAGATTATTCCAAATATCCGCATAATCAGCATTTTCTTCTAAGGCGTATTTCAAACGATCTTCGTAACGGTGAATTGTTTGGTTATCCAATCCTTTACCGCCATACATGAACTTCAAATAGAAATTTGTTGAAATCAAGCTGGAAAGATCCCGGGGAAAGACTTTTGTTCTGTATTCTTCTAATATTTTTACGGTCGGTTCAAATTCATCAGTCTCAATATGTCTTACTATCTTTTCGAAAATTCTGTCAAAAACTTTTATCTTACTTTCTTTAACCAGGTTCAGGTGTTCGAGAGCCCGTTGTTTGCGAATGGAGGGTGGAGGTAAAACTTCACCGGTTTTATCTGATAAAATGCTTTTTAGGTAAAGGAGAGCCAGATTATAATGGGCCTCTTTAAATCTCTTATTTATTTTGAGCGCTCTCTGGATTGAAGCCAGCGCTTCTTTATAATTCCCGTCAATCAATAATGATAATCCATAATTATTGTGGAGATCTGTAAAATTTGTACCTTTTTTTACGGCTGATGCAAATATTTGACTGGCTTTTTTCGATTCACCGATTTGAATATATGTCAGGCCTAGATTATTGTACGCATCAAGATAATTAGGATCATTTTTTATGGCGAGTTTGAAATGACTTATAGCATCTTCAATTAAATTATTCTGAAGAAATATAAGTCCGATTTTGGAATTTGAGGGTGCATGCCCGAGATTTTTAATTTTATCTCCAATCGTAAATAGAAGCTCTATCTCAGACATCATTTCCTGGTGAAGCGATTCAACGAAAGTTTTCAGCCGGTCATCAACTGAATGCTTTTGAATTGTACTTCTTCTTTCAAAGTCAACTTCGGAGGTAGAAAGAACGCGTCCATTTTCAAATATTTCGCAACGAATGTTACCCTTACCAGTACTGCTCGCAGTTTGAATATGAAAAGTTCTTCCGGCAATCTCGAGATTATCATTAAAACCTATATCTGGCATATCAACACCTTTATCTTAAAAACATAATAATTTAAGGATATATTTTAACCACATAAACAATTTTTTACACAAAAACAAAATTTATTGTTAACCACAAAATTTTAACCTCATTTTTGATTATAGATTCGCATTTGATTTCTTCCCAAATGCTTTGCCTGATAAAGTGCTTCATCTGCCTTTTGAATAAGACCGTGCATATCATTCGCATCTATTGGAAATGTTGCACCGCCCAAACTAACGGTTAACTGACCAGTGGGCTGAACTTTTTCCTTATAAAATTTATGTTTTACAATTTTAATCCGGATACGTTCGCATAAATTCTGGATCCCTTCTTTTGCGATTCCAGGAAAAATGACGCAGAACTCTTCACCGCCATACCGCGAAACAATATCTTCATCACGGACCGTTTTTCTTAATACCTTACCAACTTCCCTCAGGGCTTCATCTCCTGCCTGATGTCCCAGTGTATCGTTATAATTTTTAAAATGATCTATATCAAGTATTACCAACGAAACATCCGATTTATTTCTTTTTGCACGATTTATTTCTTCCTTGAGACGTGAAATAAATGATCGATAATTGTGAAGATTGGTCATTTCATCCGTGAGAGAAAGATTCTTTACTGCCTCATAATGTAGAGAATTTTCGATCGAAATCGAAATAATGTTAACTAAAACATGAAACAATTCAAAATCGGTTTGTGTAAATTCGCTGGCATATAGTTTTTCCCCGGTTGCTAAAATACCCTGTACTCTCTCTGCATACATGATGGGAGCAATAATAAAGATTCCTAATTCCTTCAGGTTTTGTACATAAGAAGAAAATTCTTTCTGCCTGTCCAGTTGTTTTATATAAACCGGTGCATTATGCCTGGTAAAATATTTAACCAGTGGTGAATCCACTTTGAACTTTATTCTCTGAATCTCTTTTGCCCGGAATCCTTTCTGATAAATTTGTGAATAGGATCGTT
The DNA here is from genome assembly GCA_023132435.1 of Calditrichia bacterium. Lineage (GTDB taxonomy): Bacteria > Calditrichota > Calditrichia > JAJRVZ01 > JAJRVZ01 > JAGLYF01. Next base: position 8,223 of record JAGLYF010000287.1, read on the forward strand.
TTTTTTGATCGTACATCATGACAAAAGCACCTTGTACTCCGATCTGACCGATAACAGTGAGAAGGGCTGAATTTATCAGCTGTCTGAAGTCCAGGATTGAATAGATCTCATTACTTGCTTCGACCAAATTATGGAGATCATAAACTTTTCTTTTTACCGCTTTTTCAGCTATTTGCAGAGATTTCTCTTTTTCCTCCAGAGTTTGTTGGATATCATATAATTGATTTTCTAATTTTTTTCTTTCCTGCGAATTATTGTAGGAATTTAAAAATTTTGACAACGATGAATAGAAGATATTAACATAATAATTATGCCATTTTGATTCTTCAATTTCGAGAATATTGAAATGCCTGCCGCCAATCTTCCATGATATAAAACTAATATCATCATTATCTGTATTGTCAGGAAATGAATTGAGAGTATTTAAGACAATATTATTTTTAAATATTTGATCAAAATGATTCGTCAGATATTTTGCGTACTTAAAATCCCTAAACTCATCAATCCAATTTGAATTTTTATTCTTGACGGCATTGTAAAAGGTAATAGGTATATGAATTTTTTCCGCTATATCGTTCAATACATCGTGTAAAATTTTAGTTATTTGCCTATCGGAAGTGATTGGATCAATATCCAGACTAAAGGCTTTATCTATTATCTCGAACTCCCTGGCCAGATACCTGCCATTAGATATGATTCCTGAGAACCTGAATTTTAAAATTTTTGTTATAAGTTTATGCATCTGTTAGAATATACCAATTACATTTTTCAATTATTCTATGTGAAATATACAAATATCCGCTCTTTAAATCTCAATTAGTTACATTGTTAATTCTCGATGCGGTTCAGGGTCTTGAGCAACCTAATACATAATCTCTCAACTTAATTCTGTCAGTCAGAAGAAATTTTGTACTCGATAGGAATGTCGTCTTTCAACATTGCAATCCAGGATTTATATTCATTATCAATTTTAAAATTGAGTGCCATGTTTTGAAGTTTGTCCCAATCTTTTTCCAGAGAAAGAGTTCGTGGTTCTTCGTGCAAGTTAAGACGCACAATATGATACCCATAATCTGTTTTAAATGGTTCACTGATTTCACCAACTTCCATATTAGCTACCACCTTCTTAAATTCAGGTATAGCTAATTTATCCACCTCCCAGGTACCCAGATGTCCTTTATCGTTTTCCACATTTTCATCATCCGAATTCGCGATGGCCAGAGCCTCAAAATTCTCACCATCGAGAGATTTTTGTCGGATCGCTTCAAGTTCCTCTATCACTCTTGATTCATCATCTTCAGTGGGTTGCAAATGAATTAGAATATGGGAAGTGTGGATTTTTTCACCTCTTTTTTCAATCATTTTAATCAGGTGAAATCCAAATTGGGTTTCGACTATATCCGATATCTCTCCAGGCTCAAGATTAAATGCCACTGACTCAAATTCGGTAACCAGATCACCTCGTTTGATAAATCCCAGATCACCACCACGTATTGAAGTGGCCGGATCTTCAGAATATGTCTCGGCTAGTTCTGCAAAATCTTCACCGGCATCAACTTTTTCCTTTATCTCAATCATTTTTTCTAATGCGGCTTCCCTGCTTGATCCGCCAGGCTTAATCTGCTTCAAAATATGGCTGATATCTACTGTCTCCTTGAGGACAGGCAGACTGTCCTGATACATATTATAAAATTCCTCCACTTCCCGTCGGGAGACTTTAACTTCTGCAAATTTTTTCCGGCGCAAAGTTTCAATTTTAAGTCTGCTCTCGGTTTCTGCTCTCAGATCACGACGAATTTTTTTCATAGGATTCTGAAATGCTGATTCCAGTGCTGATTCAGAACCAGCCCGGGCAATAAGGGTTCGGATTTGTTCATCCAGATAGCGGTCAACTTCTCTCTCAGTAACCGTGATTGTATCCTCATCGGCTTTGGTTAACAGAATTTTTTGCTCAATCAATTTTTCCAGAACTTCTTTTTTGAGTGATTTATACATTTCCGGATTGGACATAACATTTATTTTATTTTGCAAAACATAATTCTGAACATATTGTTCAACCTCAGAATTTAGTATAATTTCCTGTCCGACAATAGCCGCAATACCATCCACCATCTGTTGTGCTTTTACAACGCCTGTCCATACAATAATCAGACTAAATATTATAATTGTTACTTTCATAATCCTCTCATCCATTTTAAATTTTTTGACACATAAGTGTCCGGTTAAAAGTAAAATCTGTTTAAATTATCACCGGAATATCAAATAATTTGGATATTTAAAAAACATAAAGACTTGATTCAAAGAACTCACCCCTAACCTCCGCCAGAGGGCGGATCCGCCTACCGGCGTGACCTCTCTTGAGAAGAGAGGGGAATCATTATCGAATTTGTACTTAATTATGTGATCTGCTCCCCCTTCTCTTTACAAGAGAAGGGGGCTGGGGGGATGAGTTCTTATCATCATTTAAATCAAATTATTTTTAACCGGATACTTATAAATCTGACATAATAATAAACCACTGAGGATCCCGCCGGCAGACTGATCCTCAGTGCTGAATAATTTAAAAAACTTAATGCTCTGAAAGTTTAGATAAATCAGTTTGTATGGTAAATCCTGATCGGAGACTTTGTTTTATATTTTTTATCTCCTCATTCCTATTAAAAAATTGAAGACGCATATAGATTTCATCCCTTGCCAGGTCAATTTCTTTTATTGCACCCTTTTTTTGAAAATCCAGCAACTGAATATAATGATAGCCATAATTTGTTTTTATGGGACCGGATATATTTCCGGTTTTAAGATTACGTATTCGACGCTGGATCATATTGGGAAATTCACTAAGTTTTTGATATCCCAGATCCCCAATTGGGCGTTCTGGTGTCGATTGTTGATCAAAAAAATTCTTTTTTATCACTTCCATCAAATCTTTGCTTTGTCTAATCTCCGATTTGATGGCGCTGTCATCATTATCGAGAACAAGATGTATAATATGAACAGTCTCGTCATCCCAGACAAATTCCCGTTGATGTTTATTATAATAATCCTCCACTTCCTGATCCAAAATGCGATAATTATGACTCAATCGCGTATCTATATATTTTTGAACGAGAAGCCGTTTTTCATAATTTTTTACCAACAACATTTCCTGTTCACTTAACGATAAACCTTCTTCCAGGGCAACCTGATAAAAAATTTCCTCTTCAATCCATTTTTCCATCAGATTTCTTTTTAAGGCCAGTTTCACCTCTGGAGAAGAGCCTTCAGGGATAGCGGCTTCTAATTCAGTATTTGTTATTTGAGCTTCATTTACCTGTGCAACCACATTTCCCTTACTATTACTTTTATTGGTACACCCTGTTATCAGGATGCCGGTACTAATTAGAAGTAGTGATAATATAACTTTTATATTATTAGTGATCACCGGACTCATTATATTTCCTTTAATTTTTCTTCATCAATTATAACAGGATATTCATCTTTAAGATTTTTCTCCCATTCAGATTTTATCTGAAGGGTTTGTTCTCTTCTTAATAAATTTTTTGCCCGACTTTTTGCTTCCTCAAATCCCATTAACCCTTCTTCACGCTTGCTGCCTGTTTTAAAAACGGACCATCCGCGCCGGTATTTAACCGGACCACCTATTTTACCGCCCGGTCCTAATTTATGTGCTTCACGGGATACGAGTCCGCGTCCGCCAATTTTCTTAAAACCAAGATAACCGCCTTTGTTTTTCAAAGATTTATCATCTGAATACTTCTTTGCCAATTCCTCAAAATTGACACCCTGCCTGGCTTTTTGGGCAATTTCTTCTGCTAATTTTTTATCCTTTGTATTCACTTCCCAAATTTCTATTTCCGCATCCTTTTTAAACGAGTCTCCATTATTTATAAAATAGGATTTTATTTCTTCATCAGTTGGATTAACTTTTTCTGTGACCTCTCTCTGTTCCACCATCTTATTCATTTGCTCTTCTGTAAATTCCCTGATCTTCTTAACAACATCAGGTAATTTATCAATTCCATTTTCTTTTACGGCAATCATTACCAGTCGGTTCATAGATAAACGATCAATTTCTGAGCGAAGAACTTTGTCCTCACGGAATTTTCCAAAAACGGAAACAAGTTGATCTTTGTAACGATCGATCAGGGTACCTAGAGTGATTTTATCTCCTTCATACTCTGCCAGAGTAATTTCTCTTTGTTTGGATGTGAATCCGCCGGGTTGGATTTTCTCAACCTTTGTTTTTTCTTTTAGCAGGTTAGATACGTATTTTATCGAATCTTCATAAAGGACATAGTTATATATTTTCTTAAGACCGGAATAATGCTTTGTCCACAGAACCCGGGCAGAATCGCCATAGGATTTCATAACCATCTGTTTCAGGCGATATATATTTCTATGACTCCGATCCGGTGTATAATTTGGTATTTCTCTTCTGTCCTCGAGTTTAATAATATGAAATCCAAACATGGTTTCCACCGGATCCGATATCTCCCCGACTTCTAATTCCCAGGCAGCTTCCTGAAAAGGACCGACCATCCGACCCCAGGTAAAATACCCAAGTTCTCCATTGTTTTTCTTCGCGGAGGGATCGTCAGAATATTTCTGCGCAGTTATTGAAAATTCTGCTCCGGCCTTCAGTTCTTTTAATATATCCTCGACTAGTTTCTCTGCTTCCTCACGGGTCCGATCAGCAGGACGTTTTGATCCTTTAAATCCGATTAAAATATGACTTGCTTTTAATTCAACTCCCTGACGTGTAAGAATCTTTTCAATCTCCCCTTCGGGTATTATTTTATCTATGATCATACGCTCATAATATTTGCTACCCATTGCACGCATTTTTTGATCTTCCAGCATCCTTTTAAATTTTTCATCCTCTTCTAGATCAAGATCATAAGCAGCATTAATACGTAGATTTTTTGTGATCAGGGGCTCCAATAATTCTTTTTTACGGTTCAAATCTAAATCTTTGAAGCTTTCCTGATTAGGGTATTTTGCTTTCAAAACACTACGTACCTGCGCGTCTGTGATCGTCAAATCTCCAACAGTAACGACAACATTTTCGTCCTGCTTTGTGCACTGGGTAAGAACTAATCCAACCAAAAGGATAAAAATCGAATAGCTTAGTAACTTCTTCATTTTGTATAACCTCCAAAAAATTATGAGAATAACCTGTAAATTTATATTTTCAGATGATGTTTTGCAAAATATTTTTTGCCTGTTCAATCTGCTCATCTTTGGATTCGCTCGTCAGTATAAACTGAACATGGGGATTTTTCTGATCTCCTGTAAATATGACTTCGGTTTCTTTGTAATTCATTAGCCCTGGTACCATTTTCTCATGAAATTCTTTTACATCCTGAAGATCATCCGAGAATTTCAATATCAGGTTTTTTTTGTTCAACCGGATATGAGAAGCATAGAGCTTTCCAGCCAATATTTTTAGTTCGATTGCATCAATGATACGCGTAACAGATTGAGGAATCGGACCGAATCTGTCTTCCAATTCATTTTCAATATTTACCAGATCCTGAGGATTTTGAAAATTTACCAATCGATGATAAATAGAAACTCTCTCCGATTCATTGGCAATATAATCTTTCGGTATCATCAGATCGAAATCAACATCGATCTTTGCGTCTGTAAAACGCTTTAAGTCGTCATTTGTTTCTTCTCCCTGAATTTCTCTTTTTAACTTGTGTACGGATTCATCGATAAGTCTGCAATAGAGATCAAAACCGACTGCCTGCATATTACCACTTTGTTCTTTACCCAATATGTTTCCGATTCCTCTTATTTCCATATCACGCAGTGCCACCTTAAAACCCGATCCAAGATCTGAAAAATCCTGAATTGCCCGGAGACGTTTTTGGGCAAGATCGGTCAGCCGTGAAGCGTGAGGTACCAGTAGATAGGCATACGCCTGAGAATCGGATCGTCCTACCCGGCCACGTAGCTGATACAATTGAGCAAGTCCGAATTTATCAGCATGATCGATAATGATTGTATTTACATTAGGAATATCCAGCCCACTTTCAATAATCATTGTAGAAATCAGGACATCATATTTTTTATGTATAAAATCCAACATTATTGTTTCAAGTTCTCTTTCCGGTAACTGACCGTGAGCGATAACGACTTTCGCTGTTGGAACGATTTCATTGATAATTCTTTTTATACCATCAATGGTTTTGACTTTGTTATGCACAAAGTAGATCTGACCCTTCCGCTCCATTTCTCTGGTTATTGCATGATAGATAAGATCATCATCCCATTCATGAATTTCTGTAATAACCGGCAGGCGATTTCTTGGTGGAGTTTCTATGTGAGAAAGATCTCTGGCTCCCATTAATGAGAGGTGGAGCGTTCGTGGGATAGGAGTAGCAGTCATCATTAATAGATCAACTGTCACTCTGATTTTCTTTAATTTCTCTTTGTGCTTAACACCAAATCGTTGTTCTTCATCAATAATCAATAATCCTATATTTTTCAACTTTATATCATCGGATAACAGACGGTGCGTTCCAATGACGATGTCTGTTTCCCCTGATTCCAGTTTATCGATCACCTTTTTCTGTTCCTTTGCGCTGCGGAAACGTGAAAGCATCTCAATATTTACAGGAAATTCCGACACTCTTTCCCGGAATGTCTGGAAATGTTGATAAGCAAGTATAGTCGTTGGAACCAGGATCACGACCTGTTTTCCCTCCATTACCACCTTGAATGCCGCACGCAATGCAACTTCAGTTTTACCATAGCCTACATCCCCGCAAAGAAGTCGATCCATGGGAATATCTTTTTCAAGATCTCTCTTTACTTCATCAATAGACACCAGCTGATCATCCGTCTCTTCAAAGGGAAAGGAGGCTTCTAATTCAAGCTGCCAGTGTGTATCCTTTGAAAAGGAAAATCCTTGCTGTGTTTTACGTTCAGCCTGAAGATTTATTAAATCGCCGGCAATTTTTTCGATAGACTCCTTCGTCCTTTTTTTAATTCGTTCCCACTCACCGGTTCCCAACCGGGTTAACTTAGGGATCGATTCTTCTTCACTGGCATATTTTTGAACATTATTTAACCGGTCAACACTGACAAAGAGCACATCTTCTTCCGCATAAAGCAGTTTTATGCACTCCCGTTTACTCCCACCGCTCTCGATTGTCTCTAAGCCCAGGTATTGTCCGATCCCGTATTGTATATGCACGACATAATCATATAGATTTAGCGAACTTAAACTTCGTAAATATTCACCGTTTTTGAAACTTGGATAGGTTTTTCGTTTTTTAAAGCGATCAAATATCTCATGATCAGTCAACACCTGTAGATCTGCACCCGGTAACACAAAACCATTATGTAATGCTCCTACTGAGACTTCCGCAGTCTCTTCAAGACCTTCATCTTCCAGAATTTCAGATACCCGGTCCGCTTGTGTTTTTGAATCACATTGAATAATTGTAAGCAGACGACTATTCCGTGATTTTTCCAGATAACTAAAAAGTCTGTTTAAATGACCGGCAAAGGTTGGTGGTATGATACTCTTAAATTCACATTTTTTAATTTCTTTATCTGAAAAAAGTCCGGTATGAACTATGAAATAATTTTTCAGTTGTTTGTCCAGTGTTTTTTTCTGAAGATATCGGTGGGTCGGTTCTTCAGGATATATATCCTCATTGAGGAGTTGTTGATAAGATGCTAAGATTTGATCTTCATATGATTGGGCCTTTTCATCAAATATGACCTTGTCCTCGATAAGAAAGACTGTTTCATCGGAAAAATAATCAAAAAGACTGCCTTTATTTTCTTCAACTGACAGATTTGGCAATAATTCAATTTCTTTAATATTTTCGATCGATCGTTGACTGATAACATTGAAAGTTCTTATTGATTCAACCTGATTACCAAAAAATTCAATCCGAACCGGATCACTTGATGTCCAGGGAAAAATATCTACAATTCCACCACGAACAGCAAAATGACCGACATCTTCAACAATTTCTTCACGGGAATAACCGGCATTTTGTAAGTTTTGCAGAACCTTGTCGAAGTTATAACTTGATTTGACTTTAATGTAGTACTGATGATCAACAAAAAATTCCGGCCGCGGTACCTTGCTCATAATTCCCTGTAAGGTGCATACAACTACCCCCTCGCTTGACTCAATTAAATGTTGAAGTGTTTCCAGGCGAAGTTTGAGGAGACTGGGATTGGGATCATGATCATCATAGGGTTCCCGCTCATTTGAAGGAAAAAATACAACCCGCATTTCATCAAACAGAACTTCGAGATCATCCCTGATTTTTTCCGCGGAATCCTGATCTGATGTTAAAAATACCACTTGTTTATGATGTTCTTCGGCCAGATATGTTAAAAAAAAAGTTCGCAGTGATCCTTTTAAACCATCAATATAGATAGACTGGGAGGAATCTTGAGGAATTTGGCAGTTTTTGAATGCGGTGGTGGAATATATCCTTTTTTTAAGAATTTTTATCATTTATATCTCTCGCAGCTAAAAATCATTAGTCCCCTTGGGATGACCTATTCGACAAATCATTCAGATTAGGTCGTCCCCAAGGGACTAAATGTATTGTGGGGATTCATTTACCCCGGACTTCCGTCCGGGGCTACATATATTTCATCCCTACAGGATTTCTTTTATAGTTCCAAAGTTTATATGGAAATGATCTACAATCTAACCGCAAAGCCGCAATATGTAAATTATATTTTCTCGCGGCGGCGTAGCGGCCGCAACGATCGCAACGAATAATTATTATTTTTTAAAACGGCCATTTTGAAATTTGCCGGAGGCAACTCAAGGGGCCTTGTCCCGCCCGGATGGGATGGTTCTTTTTATGAAGTCGCAGATCCGTACCACTAATTACTTGATGAAAATAAGGTATCCAGTTCCTTACTATAACGTCCGTCGGGATATGTTTCTTTCATTTTATTATAATACTCATTATAAATATCTTTTCTACCAAGGTAGAAATAGGAGGCGGCAGTAAGAAACCCAACACTTTCTTTATCAAAGAAGTTCTCATCAAGGAAAATTATTTCTTCACACAAAGAAATAGCATTAAGGAAATTTTTCTTCTGAAATTCCAGAAACGCTAATCCGAATTTTGCGGAAGCCTGCCTTTGTTGGGAGGGTTCATCAGATAAAATCTGTGAAAAATAATCATGGGATTTTGTAAAATTATTGAGATAATAGTTGATAAATCCCAAATAAAACCAGATAGCCAGTTTATATTCATTATTAGATTGCTCGAAGAATTCCCGGATTTCATTAAAAAAGGGATATGCCAAATCATAATTCCCCTGAATAAAATGCAATTTTCCTAATTCATATTTCACATATTGTTGTTTTTCATCTGTGGAATTATTTTCAAGTGATAGCTGCAGGAATCTTTCAGCCAGGGTAAAATTGCTCAAACCAAGATAGGAATATCCCTGTACCCTGTAAAGATCATCTAAGACCTTGTACTCACTATCCTGAATCAAAACATTTTCTGCTGCTTCTATTGCCTTATTATAGTCCTTTTCATAATAATAAACCCAGCTGATCTCCGCCCATATAATTGCCTTATCTTCGCGGTTTTCGGCTTGATTCATAGCCTGAAAATACATTAATCGGGCATTTTTATACTGCTTTTTCTCAAAATGCTCCCGGGCCTTATTAAGGCTTTCCCGGAATATTATTTCGTTCTCTGACATTTTAATCAATATCTATTATTTATTTTACCACGGAGGTACACGGAATCTCACGGAATATAAAAGAATAATAACGATAAATAAAAAAATAAATAAATTTAATCTCAATTTTTTATAGATTTATATAATTTTTTCCGTGTCATTTTTCCGTGTCAATCCGTGGTAAAAAACTAAAGAAATTATATAACTTGACTTTTAAGTGCAGAAATATAAATTTAAAAATTGATTTCACTGGAATCAATTAATCCGACAGGAGATATGATGAATCAAGTCTATGATATTGCCATAATCGGTTCCGGCCCTGGTGGTTATGTTGCTGCTATCCGAGCCTCCCAGTTGAAGCTAAAAACAGTTTTAATTGAACGGGAAAATCTTGGAGGCATTTGTTTAAACTGGGGTTGCATTCCGACAAAAGCCCTTTTAAAAAGCGCCGAAACTTATACAATGTTTAAACATGCAAAGGACTATGGTCTATTAGCAGAAAATATTTCTTTTGATTTTAAAAAGATTATCGAACGAAGTCGGAAAGTTGCTAATATCAATTCCAAGGGTGTCGAATTTCTGATGAAAAAAAATAAAATTGACACAGTGATTGGAAATGCTAAAATAAAAAGTGCTTCCAAAATTGAAATAACCGGAGATGGGAGTAAGACCTCAGAAATTGAAGCAAAACATATCATTATCGCCACAGGTGGAAGACCCAGAAGCATTCCGGGTATCGAAATTGATGGTGACAAAATCATTGAATATAGAAAAGCGATGTCGCTTGAGAGTAAACCTGAATCAATGATAATAATCGGGGCAGGAGCGATAGGCATTGAGTTCGCATATTTTTACAACCAGTTAGGAACAGAAATCACGATCATCGAGATGCTTGACAGTATATTGCCAATTGAAGATCATGAAATAACAGATGTTCTGGCAAAATCATTTAAGAAAAACAAAATAAATCTTCATACCTCGACTAAAGTCGAGTCGATCAAAAAGACCAAAAGTGGTGTTGATATATCCTTTAGCAAGGACGGCAAAACCGAAACGCTGTCCGCTGATAAAGCACTTATTGCTATTGGAATCCAGGGCAATGTTGAAGAATTAGGTTTAGAGTCTCTCGGTGTTAATTTCGAGAAAGGATTTATTCCGGTAAATGAATGGTATCAGACAAATGTGGCAGGTATTTGTGCGATTGGTGATGTTACGGGCCCCCCACTCCTTGCCCATGTTGCTTCTCACGAGGCAATAATATGTGTTGAAAAAATTGCCGGTCAAACACCCCATGCTCTCGATTATGACAGCATTCCAGGTTGTACATATTGTCAACCTCAGGTAGCCAGTATCGGTATGACAGAAGCAAAAGCAAAAGAGTCAGGATATGAAGTAACTATCGGAAAATTTCCCTATGCCGCCTCGGGAAAAGCACGGGCTATTGGGAAGCGTGACGGAATGGTAAAATTAATTTTTGACAAAAAATATGGTGAACTTCTGGGCGCTCACATTATTGGTGCAGAAGCAACCGAATTGATCGCTGAACTGGGAATTGCCAAAACATTTGAGACAACCGCTCATGAACTGGCTTCTACGATTCATGCCCATCCTACATTATCAGAAATGATCATGGAGGCAGCCGGCGATTCATTGGGAAAAGCTATTCATATTTAAAAACGGGGCCACGAATTTCACGAATTAGATCGAATTACACGAATGTATAAAAACTTGTTCTAACGCTCTGCGTAGGAACATTCAGCAATACCCGTATGGCTACGACGCAGAGCATCGTAGCCAGTA
>JAGLYF010000288.1 GCA_023132435.1 Calditrichia bacterium
ATGATTATCTGTGGCAAATCTTCTAAGAGTTCGTCTATAGAATTGCGATAAATGGTGAGTGCATCCTGATCGGAAAATGATATCTTCAGATTAAAATATTTCCGTCCGGAATTATCCAGTACTGAGTTAATATCGAGATGCCCGTTTAGAATGCTGTCCATATTCATGTTTTATTCCTACCTAATTCTGAAAAAAATAGAGGCAAGATCCATACCAATACGATAACTTATTAAATAACAACAAGTTGCATAAATTATGGTCTAAATCACATAAATACAAAATGTTACACGATTTTGCATTGAGGATAATTGTACATAATACAATTGTGCGATGTGGGGATTGTAGAAATTACAATCTGGATTGTTAATCTTGTAGTTTTCGCTGGAGAGTTCGGTAATTAATATTCAGAAATTTACAGGCTTCTTTTTTATTACCATCAAAATGGTTGATTACCATGTGGACATATTTTTTTGAGAGGTCTTCCAGGGATTGGTTTTGAAGAAAAGCATCTTCCAAAATTGAATTACCCGTTTGGGACAATTCTCTGGGTAAATCAGACATTGTTAGCGACTTATGATTCAGGACCAGCATTCTTTTTAATGTGTTTTCCAATTGTCTGATATTACCTTCCCAGTTAAGTCTGGATAAATGAGATATCAGATTACCATCGACGCGGGGAACAGAAATATGATTTTCCGTACAATACTTATGAATAATATGATCTATCAGAGCAGGGATATCATCAGGTCTTTCACGAAGCGGGGGTATATGTATAGGAATGACATTTAGTCGATAATATAGATCTTCACGAAAATTTTTATTTTTTACTTCCTCTGATAGTTCTTTGTTTGTCGCGGTAATTAATCGAAAATTAATCGTGATTTCATTTGAGCCACCCAAGCGGTAAAAATTCTTTTCCTGCAAAACACGTAACACTTTTGCCTGTAAGATAGTAGGCATATCGCCTATCTCATCGAGAAATAACGTGCCTCCGGCTGCCAATTCAATTTTACCCTGTTTCAGATCTGTCGCGCCGGTAAAAGCTCCTTTTACATGACCAAACAATTCATTCTCTAGAAGATTTTCAGGCATTGCCGCACAATTCAAGGCTATAAATGGGCTTTTCGGCCTTTTACTGCGAAAATGGATGTGTCTTGCGATTACTTCTTTACCAACCCCCGATTCCCCTGTTATTAATACAGATTCTGAACTCACCTTGATTTTTTCAATGAGAGCCAGAATATTATACATCGGTTTACTGACGGCGATTATATTATCAAAATTAAAAACCCGGTCAAGTTTTTGCCGTAATTTTTTATTTTCTCTTTGTAAGGCCTGCATTTTTAAAGCACGACCGACCAAAAAGGGCAGTTCATCTTTTATATTCTCACCTTTAAAAAAGTATGAATTGGCTCCTCGCTTTTGAGCTTCCAATGCATGCTTGTGATCTTTTGATGATGTTATAACGATAACTTCAACATCCGTACTCTTGGCTATAATATTATCAAGTAATTCAAATCCCTGTTCTACTCTTGGTAATCCCAGGTCTAATATAACAAGATCCGGTAGCTGCGCATCAAAGGTATTAGCCGCATTGATCGCATCCGCAGAGTCCACATAAATATAAGATTCCCCCAGCCATTTTTTATATTTTTCCCGCCAGACAAGATTATCTTCAAC
>JAGLYF010000289.1 GCA_023132435.1 Calditrichia bacterium
ACATCCGCCATGTGCCTGAATTATTTTATCAGCGATGGATAAACCCAGACCGACATGTCCCTGATCCTTCCAGGTAGTAAAAAAGGGATTCCTGACATCTTTCAAAAATTCCTTTGCTATCCCCGGACCCGTATCACAGATTATTATCTCCAACCAGTTAAAATCTATAAAGAGCGATACATTTTTTTTCTTACTTATCTCCATCGTGGAGCTTCCGCCTTCTATACCAGTGGCAAAAACGGCATTATCAATAATCGCCGATAACGCACGATCGATAAGCTCCACATCAACGGTTATAAATTCAAATTGACCAACAAATTTTAAACTAAAATCAACATTGTCCGGGATGGGGATACCCGAGGTTATTCCGGATAAAAGATTCTCGACCGGTACTTTGGACTTATCGACACATAATTCTCTCAGATAAAACATTATCTCCCGCGACAAAGTCTCTGAATACTTAATTCGGGCATTAAGTGCTTCATCTTTAGCAGATTCTTCCGGTATTAACGCCATTAACGAATTGAAATCGTGCGATATACCGCTTACAAGATTTGCCGTTCTCAAATTTATAGACGCGGAATTAGCTTCTATTTGTGCAGAGACGAACCTGAACACCTCTTTTACTTCCCTGACAACGATTGATAAGTCATCAACAATTTCTCCCGGGCAGGAATCAAAAATAATAAGAAATTTTACCTGATCACTATGATCGGGAAGAGGCGAAATTAAAAGGTTGTCTAATTTTAGAAACTCCCCTATTTCCGAAATTTGCTTGTGGTTTGCTGTCTTAAGTAATTGCACATATTTTATGCCGCATTCTTTTGCAAAGCCGGTGCGATAACAATCAGGTGCATAAATATGCTGTATGATGCAAAATTCAAGATCAGGAAATTTGAGATCTAAAAAATCAACCAGAAGATGCCCGAATTCTTTACTATCCCTGGAATCAGAGTTTGAATCTAAATAATTTAGAAATGTGGATCTAAAAAGGGACATAGCCTACAAATCCTTTTTTTTTGCTTCTTCCCATTTTTTGTCCAGTTCTTTTAATCCGGCCTTTTTCATCTGCTCATAATTATTATCGAATGAATCTTCAATATATTTAAATCGTCGGGTAAATTTTTCATTACTCTTACGAAGAGAATCTTCAGCGGAAATCTCTAAAAATCTGGATATATTTACCAGTGAGAATAAAATATCACCCATTTCTTCTTCCATGTCCCTGCGATTATTCTCATCAATCGCTTTTTTTAACTCTTTTAGCTCTTCCTCTAATTTACCAATCACATCGGTCAAGTGATCCCAATCAAAGGATACTCTGGCAGCTCTTTCCTGTAAACGCTGGGCACAAAGCAATGCTGGTGTGATTTTAGGTACTCCGTCCAGCAATGATTTTCTTTGCTTGTTTTTTAACTTAATATGCTCCCAATTAGACTCAACATCCTTGGCCGAATCAACTTTTTTGTTACCAAAAACATGTGGATGTCGTTCGACCAGTTTTTTATTAAGAGTATCTATAACAGATTCTAAGGAGAATTCACCTGATTCTTTTCCGATTACTGATTGAAATATGATCTGGAGTAGGAGGTCACCCAATTCTTCCCCGAGATCTTCCCAGTTTTTTTTGTCAATGGTTTCGACAACTTCATAGGCTTCTTCGAGGATATATTTTCTTAGAGTTTCATGCGTCTGTTCTCTATCCCAGGGGCATTCTTTACGTAGCCTGTCCATTATTTCAACAAGTTTAATAAATTTATCTGAGAGTATTGTATTCATCATAGTCTTCTATTTTTATTTCATTTACATTATCATGAAAAAGTAATAATTCTAGTACAATGAGCCAAATTGAAAAAGAAAAAATATCTGTAATCCGCCATCTGTAATTTACTGCACTTTAAACTCCATCGTACCTACTTCAGAAATCGATGCCCGCAAGTGATCTCCGGGATTAAGTTTTCCTACACCTTCCGGTGTCCCGGTGAGGATAATATCGCCAGGTTCCAGCGTAAAGATTTTAGAGATAAACGCCAACAATTCACCAATCTGCCAAATCATATCTCCGGTGAAACCATCCTGACGTAAGCTATCATTGACAAATAATTGAATACTTAACTTTTGAATGTCGGTTATTTTCTCCAGAGGGGTAAATATCGAAATAGGGCAGGATCCGTCAAATCCTTTGCAAATAGTCCAGGGGTGACCATTTTTTTTCGCCTCATTTTGCAAGTCACGTAATGTGAGATCCAATGCAACACCAACTCCACTCACATGATCTTTCCATTGTTCCCTGGAGATGTTTTTTGCCTCTTTACCAACTAGAAGGGCCAATTCGGTTTCATGGTGCACTTCTTTGCTAAAATCCGGTAAATTGATTGCTTTCCCTTCCGGTAAAATGGCGGTCGACGGTTTCATAAAAATAAGAGGATCTTTATTCCTGACCGATTTCAATTCTTCGATATGCCGCATATAATTTTGACCGACACAAATTATCTTACCTACTCTGATTACTTTATCCGGTTCCAGTTGAATCGTTGACATTTTTATGCTCTCCTAAAATTCTGATAACAGTTATCTCTCCTTTAATTATCTTATATTTTTTAATTTGACTAATTGCTGTAAATATATCTTTCTCTTTAGCGGACTCGATAAAAATATTGATGTATGCTGTTTTTTCAGGTTTTATTTGTTCCTTTCGGTTTGCATGGGCTGAGCCGATATTAATATTATTTTCACCAAGAACGGTGGCAATCCTCCCCATTACACCCGGAATATCGAGACAGGTCAAACGTAGATAATAACCTGAATTGATTTCTTCAATCGGTAATACTTTTTTATCACGCCAGAGAGGAAATTCGTACATGTATTTTGATGAAGTTTTAATCGATGTTGCCACTTCGACAAGATCTCGGATTATCATATTTGCCGCAGGATATACCCCCGCTCCTTTTCCATATAACATAAATTCACCGACCAGATCTGTCTGAATATAAAACGCGTTATAATCATACTGAACCGAATTCAAGGGATGATCTTCCGGAACCAGAGTTGGATGCACGCGTAATTCCAGTCCTTCATCCCGATCTCTCAAAACAGTTAAAAGTTTTATTCTGTAGCCGAATTCCTCCGCAAATTGGATGTCAACTTGCTTTATATGCGAGATACTTTCTGCATGAACTTGTAAATAGTTTACTTCCACCCCAAAAGCCATTGCCGCAAGTAGAGCTAATTTTTGAGCCGAATCAGCTCCTTCGTAATCAATCAGCATATGACTTTCTGTCAATCTTTGAAGTTCCGGCATTTTCAGCACTTCCTTCAGAGACTTTTTACTGCGATGCATTTCGGTCAATAAATAGTTTGCATTGCCGCTGGCTATCCCCCACATTCCCCTAATACGGGATGCTATTAGATCCCTTTTTAACATACGTACAATTGGTATTCCTCCACCCAGGGCGGCATCAAATTGAAGATGTACTTTACGTGATCTCGCTAACTCAAAAACTTCACGCATTTTACTGGCCAAGAGCGCACGGTTTGCCGAAACCACATGACACCCCCGGTTTAAAAACTGTTTTATGATTCCGTAGGTTGGTTCAATACCTCCAATCGTATCAATAACAATCTGTACTTCCGGATCTTTTAGAATATTTTTTATATTGTCTGTCAAAATGTCAACAGGAATGGCCGAATCTCTTTTGTATTTTTTATGTTTTACTAATATGTATGAAATAGAAAGATCTATCCCGGTCTGCTCTTTAATCTTTAACCTTGTCTCTTTCCATAATTTGTACAAACCCTGACCGAGTTTACCGCATCCCAATAATGCAATCTTTACCTCTTTAGATTTTGCCATACTATAACTCCTTGAAATTAAAATGTCACCATCACAGGATAATTAAAGATAAGATAAATGATTCATCAAAATCAATGTGTTGAAATAATTTTATACCGCATTAAATATCGATCCTTTTTTTGTAGGCACACGGTCTCGCCCTTGAGGGTGCTGCATATTAGTGAAATTATTCTGAAATGTCATCACTACGCCGTACTTGATACGGGGCGGGAATGACAATTTGTGAGAAAGACACAGTAATATTGTTGAATATTGTGTATTCTGCAACAGCCTGCCTTGCGGGATGTGTCGACAAAAAAATGGGATATTGAATTTTGATGAAAAATATCCTTAAATTGGTCAGGATTTCTGACCATATTTTTTAAATTATTTTTGAGGAGATATCACCCATGGCCTCAAAGAAACAACTGATTGTTGTTGGAGATCGTGTACTGGTCAAACCGGATGATTCCATGGACAAGACCAATTTCGGTCTCTATTTGCCTCAGGGAATTGAGGAAAAAGAAAAAATTCAGAGTGGATTTGTCTTTAAAACCGGACCCGGTTACCCTCTACCCGATCCTTCCGATATGGGAGAGGAACCCTGGAGCCAGTCCCAAAAAGATGCCAAGTATGTTCCTCTCCAGGTTGAAGAAGGAGATTATATTATTTTTTTACGAAAAGCGGCAATTGAGATCGAATTTGAAAGAAAAAAATATCTGATTCTTCCCCAATCGGCAATTCTTCTCATAGTGCGAGATGATATCCTTAACAAAATAAATCCGGAGGGATAAAGCCTTCCTTTTACCACAGATCTATGACATTAGCAATTAATTAACTTGAATAATTCATAGCCAATAAGACTCAAAGACGCAAAGACGCATTTGAATTACTCGTTATCGCGGAGGATTAATGTATAAAAAAATTATCTTTATAATTTTCCTTGTTTTTATAAAATACGGTATCGGAGAAAGCAATTTTACACAATATGATTCAAATTTAATCTCAATGAGATCTGAAATCGTAGGTGAACGCGATATCCGGGTCTTTTTGACTGGTCAGAAAGCAACAATCTCTCTCGATCCGGATGACTATCGATTATTTAAAGCGGATGGTATCGAGATTCCCATACACAAAATTTTCTATATTCGACCGGGAGAAGTACAAATATATCCGGGTGAGAAACTGGATAAACGTCGTGTTTATTTTTTAAAGGATAAAAAACATGATTTACGTTCCCTTGTGTCTTATAATGGATGGTTCAGACATTCTTATTCGGAAAAAAAACTTGGAGCTTATTACGACTCAAAAATGAATAAAACCTGGTTTTGTTTATTTTCTCCCCGTGCAACGTTGGTTAAATTATATTTATATAAAGATCCCGAAAAAAAACATTACACCAGTCATGCTTTACGAGCGGATGGTAAAGGTATCTGGGAAATTGCCTTACCTGGTAATTTAGAAGGTCAATATTACGACTACACAATCAATGGACATGACGATCCGGGTAACAATTTTTATGACACAAATTCTGTTCATATATCCGATCCCTATGGACAGGTAAGCGTGGATAGTTTTGGACCGTGCCGTATCTGGCCGGCCGTAAAACCACCAAGACCGGTTAGAGGCGGACGACCATCGATGGAGGATGTGATTGCCTATGAAGTGCATATCCAGGATTTTACTACAGGATTGCCCATCGATAAATGGAAAAGAGGTACTTTTAACGGATTTATAGAAAGGGGGCTTACCAATAGTGTTGGCGAGAAAATTGGCTTTGATCATATCCTGGATCTAGGAATCAATGTCGTTCATTTACAGCCTGTTCAGGAATATTTGCATTTTCCTACTAAGGATTGGCGCGAGGCATTTTTAAACGATCCTTATATGATCGAGCAGGGTGTCAACGAAGAAAACTATCAATGGGGATACCGTACAACACATTTTATGGCCATCGAAAGTCGCTACCGTGAAAAAGGTGCTGAATGGGGAACACAGAACCAAAATTTCCGCGATTTGGTTGAAGCATTTCATGATGCCGGAATTGCTGTTATTGTCGATATTGTGTTTAATCATACCGGCGAGCGGATGGACGGCCGAATGGATTATTTTAACTTTTCTGTTATTGACAAACCCTATTATTATCGAACCAATGAATCGCTCGAGTATATAGGTGATTACGGCACAGAAATTAAATCTGAAGAACGGCCAATGGTTCAACGCTGGCTTATAGATCAATGTAAAAATCTTATTGATCAATATGGTATTGATGGTTTTCGGATCGATCTTGCTGGATTGACCGATAAGCAGACACTAAAAACCCTGCGCCAGGAGCTGGGCCCGGATATCATTATCTATGGTGAACCATGGATTGCCTCATCTGATCCAAACTACGAAGAAAATCCGGACTGGAACTGGTATAAAGTCGATGCTCCGATCACTTTTTTTCAGGATGATGCCCGAAACGCCTTCAAGGGATCACCTTTTACCCTGGAGGATAAATATAAAGACCGGGGCTATGCCGGTGGAAATGGTGATCGAGAAAATGTGAAACCAGCTCTGAGCGCCGGGTTTCCTGAAGACCATACTCCGATCGCAGGACTAAACTATCTTGATATTCATGATAATTGGGCCCTGGCAGATCGTTTTGCCACAGAAAACTGGGATGGACGCTTAGGGGTTGATGAAAACCGCGTAAAAATAGCGGCCGCTTTATTGTTTACCTCTTTAGGCCCGGTGGTTATTCACGGAGGCACAGAATTTTTACGCAGCAAAGGACATGCGCCATTAAAAGAGATCAAAAAGGAATTCCGGGGTGGTTATCTTCCCTTCCACGGCAAAAATGATACCTACAACATGGCAAAAGCAAATGAATATATCTGGGAGAATAAGGGAAAATCCACCGGAGATGATAACGATAAGATTAAATGTAATTATAAAAATATGTATGCATACTGGAGAGGACTTATAAATCTGAGAAAGAGTGATATCGGAAAAGTTTTTCGTATTGCAGAAAAGACACCTGACCAATATTATAAGTGGTTTGAACCTGAAAATTCAAAGTTACTGGGTTATCTGGTGGCCGATAAAATATTTATAACCATAAATACAGATACGGTTAGTGGCTCCTTTGATAATGTGGTTTTGCCCAATGGCACCCAATGGCGTTTAATAGCTAATATCGACGAAGTTAATTTCGAGTATGGTATAGCTAACGATTCGGACAAAACTCTGGAGGGAGGAAAAAGTTATAAATTAACCCTTCCGGCAGAAAGTTTGAAAATTTGGATTAAAGAGTAGGTTTATCAATTTTTTATAAAAATATTTTTTATTATGGATATAGCAATATTGGGATTTTCTTTTAATCTCCGCATCGAGTAAGCGTACCAGTGTTCGCCAAAAGGAATATATATCCGCATTCGGTGTCCGGCTGATACCAGAATATCCCTCAGTTCTTCAGTAACTCCCAGCAACATCTGGAATTCATAATCTTCTCTTTTCAAATTCAACTTATCAATCTGCGAGAGAGCATGCCAGATCAGTTTTTCATCATGTGTAGCAATTCCGACATAACAACCGGAACCAAGTAATTTTTCAAGACTATATTTAAAATTATCATTTATAATCGAAGGATCTTTATAGGAGACTACCCTAGGTTCTACATAAATCCCCTTGCACAATCTTAAATCTGCCTTATGTTCAATTAATATATTTACATCGTCGATGGTTCGTCGTAAATAAGATTGAATAACCACGCCTACATTGGAAAAATTTACTTTCAAACGCAGAAAGATTTCAATAGTATCTGTCGTGCAGGTATGATCCTCCATATCAATCCGCACAAAATTATTATATTTCTGTGCTTCTTCCACGATGGACCGGATATTATTATAGCAGAATTCTTTATCTATCTTTAGTCCCAGGTGGGTAGGTTTAATCGAAACATTAGAATCCAATTGGTATGAATCTATAGCCTCCAGAACATGCTTATATTCATCAACAACTTTTAAGGCATCCTCCTCTTTCTCAATTTCCTCACCCAGAATATCAACGGTCGCCATAATCCCCTTGGCGTTAAATTCTTTTATCTTATCAATGGCGTCCTGTAACGTAGATCCGGCAATATACTTTTTGGAAAACAGACCTACAATAAATTTTGGAACGAGGGGTAGCGTCCATGCCAGCAGTTTGTTAAAGAGAAACATTCAAGCTCCTTCTTTTCAATTACAATTTGATAATCTCTTTTAAGATACTAATATTTTCTTAATAATTAGACCGGATTATTTATGTCAATAAAGGTGATCTCCACATCAAATTGCTTTTCAAGCAGCTGCCCAAGGGCGATAATCCCAAATTTCTCCGTTGCGTAATGGCCGGCAGAAACAAAATGAATTTTTTCTTCCTTAGCATAATGCATAATATGCTCACTGACTTCACCGGTCAAATAGACATCCAGGCCTGATGATACAGCCTGATTTAAATATTTTTGTGCGCCTCCGCTAATGACACCCACTTTCTCGACCTGATCAGGTCCATAATCAAAAACTAAAGGGTCACGATCTACCAATTTTGAGATTCGTTTAAAAAATGATTCTTTATCAATCTTATCAATTTCTCCCTTCATGCCGATATACTGTCCTTTAATATCACCAAAGGGACGCATGTTTTTCACTTCTAACCGTCTGCAAAGTTGAGCATTATTTCCGATTTCCTCATGAGCATCGAGAGGAAGATGAAACCCATATAAATTTATATTATTTTCAAGTAAAAGCCGAATCCGCTCACGATAGCCACCTTTATAAACCGGGCGTTCAAAATTCCAGATAATTCCATGATGAACAATTACTGTATCAGCCTTCTGGGCCGCTGTTATTTCAAAAAGTTCAACAGAAGCACTCACCGCAGTAAAAATTTTTTTCACTTCCGCTGTTCCTTCTACCTGTATTCCATTAGGACAGTCATCCTTATAATCATCTGATTTAAGATAAGTTGTTAGAAAATCTGTTAAATCATTTCTATGCATTTATATCCCCCATTACAGTACATATTCTAAACCAATCATGGATTTAAACCTAAATCTGTAGCTACCACGCTCAGGGCTTGTATGACAAAAGTAACATGCTCATCAAAATCCACGCCCAATTCTTCTGCGCCTTTTCTGATTTCATCCCGGTTTACCTTTGCCGCGAATCGTTTATCCTTCATTTTTTTCTTAACCGATTTTATGGAGACTTCACCGATTGATTTAGTCGGACGTACAAGAGTTACCGCAATGATAAATCCACATAATTCATCCACAGCGAATAGTGATTTAGCCATTAAGGTCTCCCGTGTCACTCCGGTATAATCAGCATGACCGAGAATAACTGTTCGAATTTCCTCTGAAATTCCCTTTTCGGCAAGGATCTCACTACCTTTCATTGGGTGTCCGTCGGGATATTTTTCATAATCAAAATCGTGGATGAGCCCAACCGATCCCCAAAGCTCCTCATCTTCGTTATATTTCTTAGCATAGGCCCGCATCGCCGCCTCAACAGCATAGGCATGTTTACGTAAACTATCTGTTTCCGTATATTCATAAAGTATAGCTAATGCCTGATCTCGATCCATGAAAGCCTCTCTTTTTATTATATCATAAATTATTTAATACCCTCGATAATCATACTGCTTTCGGTCAGGTCCACTGTCTGACAATATGAAAATTGCGATTCTTCCATTAAAGTAATCATTTCTTTCTCAGAGTAACATTTCCCGTTTTCCGTTGATAGTAGCATATGCATGGAAAAGAGCGTAGCAAATTCCGGTCCTGTATATTCTTCGTTTAAAAAGATATCTTTTATTAATAGTCTGCCAGAGGGTTTTAAGGCCTGATAACATTTATTAAAAATCGTTTGAATTTCCTTGGGACCAAAAACATGGATTACATTTGAGCTAAAAATGACATCATAGTCTTTTCCCAAACTATCTTTAAAAAAATCTCCACGAATAAAATGCATATTTTTAAAATATTTACGTTTTGACAGCGAGTCCTGGGCCGCAGATACCGTTTCCGGTTGATCAAACAGAGTAACTTGTATATCAGGATACCGCTCGCAGAACTTCTCCATATACTTACCCGGCCCTCCGCCCAAATCCAGGAGGTGCTCATTTCCATTAAAATGAATTCTATCGAGCATAATCGGAGCAGTTCTCTGACCGATATTGGCCATGGCATTAATAAAACGAACTGTATCCTCTGGTTTTACCGGTTCATCGAGTTTTTTTACGGGAAGCCCTGATATAACACTCTCCGATAATTGCATCCATCTTTTTTGCAAATGGATTTCATGTTTTATCAGGCCTCCGATATAGCTAGCAGATTCCGGATCTAATAATTTTCCGTATCCGGCAGATATAGTATAACTTTTTTCCTTTTTTATAATGATTCCCATCGCACATAATGCTGAAAGAAGTCTCCCTAATCCTTTTTCAGATAGATTCAGATCTCTTGCCAAATTATCAAATTCAATTGAATGGCTGGATATTTTATCCAAAACACCTAATTCATAAGCCGCAAAGAGAACATTTGTCCCACGATATGCCCTCATTATTTCATTAAGTTTTTCAAAACCATTATCTGACATTATAGGTACTCTATCCTTTCAAACTAACACAGTTGTAGTCCATCTTGGAGATGGACTACAACTCACTGAATTAGTGGTACTACAAATTATAGTTTGATTGCATTGCCAATGATATGAGATATTATAAGTACTTTGTTGCCATGGCAGCGCCAATTATACCGGCTTCATTTTGGAGTTGAGCAGCTACAATTTTGGTCTTTGTTTCCAGATAATGAAAAAATTTAGAAGGCTTCTTGCTTGCCCCGCCCCCAATGATGATCAAATCCGGCCAAAACAGTCGCTCAATCTCCTCAAGATATTCTTTAAATCTTTTGCTCCATTTTTTCCAGGATAAATCCTCATTTTTTCTCACTGCATCAGATGAATAACGTTCAGCAATCATTCCATGCATGATAATATGCCCTAATTCTGTGTTTGGCACCAACCGTCCCTTGCTAAAAAGAGCGGTTCCTATACCGGTACCAACCGTGATAATAAAAACGACACCCTGATTATCCTTGCCGGCTCCAAATTCCATTTCTGCCACACCGGCTGCATCTGCATCATTAATAACCACAAATTCACAACCGGTTGTTTTTGTAAAAAGCTGAGCAGCGTCCGTTCCAATCCAATTTTTATCTATATTTGACGCTGTATATATTTCACCATCATGCACAACAGCCGGAAAACCACAACCGACCGGACCGGTCCAGTTAAAATGTTTTACGATATCAATCAGAGTTGTCGCTACGTTTTCTGGTGAAGAAGGATCTGGGGTTGGAATTCTTTTTCTTTCAGATACCAATTTTCCGGTTTTTATGTCAACCGGAGCTCCCTTAATACCGGAGCCTCCAATATCAATACCCAATATTTCCATCATTCTCCTTTATCGGCGCTCGATTCTCGCAGCTCGCTACTCGTATCTCGTTATTCATAAGCTCTAACGAGCAGCAAAGTTATTTTAGGCACTTAAGATCACTTTTAAATTAAGTCACTTGCGGTTTACCGCGCTATGAAT
>JAGLYF010000029.1 GCA_023132435.1 Calditrichia bacterium
GCTTTACAACCCCTTAGTCCCCTTTATTAAGGGGAAACTTTATTTTCGCTATTTGATAAATCTAAAATTCATGAATTAACCAAGTTAGTTAAATTTTGTTTAATATTTTTGCGAAGAGCCAAATTCCAGCTCATTTAATTTTTTTGAATTTACAGAAATGCCTCTTACCAATTCAAGCTGATTTATGATGCTTTCTATTATTTTTTCTGGACTTATGCGGCTTTTTTTTATTTCATTTAAACAGATGGTTTTCTCTTTGATCTCTTTTTTTATAAAATCTTTAGTCTTCCGGTTCACTTTTAGATAATACGGTAGATTTTCATGTTTTTTTCCGATAAGCAATGAGCCATGCTGTAGAATTGCCCCTTGATAGATTTTCTGTGCGCTTCCAATCAATTTTTTATCCTTATATTGTACTTCAGTCTGAGCGGATTTAGTAAAACAGGGGAAATCATCAGCTCTATGGGTTAATTCACCCAGTTTCTCATTATCACTTTTTAATTCTACCGGATAGTCCAGTGCTTTCAACGCATCTGCAAAAATCTGGTGAAAAAAGTGGTATAGTTGCCGATGGTGGATTGAATTTCGGGGAAATATGACACTATAAGTCAATTCTTCAGCATGCAATATGGCTCTCCCACCGGTAGGTCTTTGAACAAAATCATATCCATCCTGTTCTAACTTTTCAAAATCGACTAATTCGTCTTTTTGGTGATAACCAATAGAAACACAGAAAGGTGACCACCCATAGAACCTTAATATCGGCGTATCATCACTTTGGCACTTTGTCGATAAAAAGTAATCGATCGCCATATTTAATTTACCTGGAAATCTGTCAAACGGTATTAATCGAAGTTGTTTGATGGAAAAATCAGGAAGTTTATCGAATGATGCCACGTTCACTATCCCCGAAAAACTTAAGGATATCCTGAACCTCTGTTATTTGTTCTATTTCATCTTCGACTTTTTTAAGCGCTTCTTTAACATTGTAATTGGATTGAAAAATGATACGATAGGCATTTTTCATCGTGTTCAATGTAGTCTCAGAAAATCCACGGCGTGTCAGTCCGACCCTGTTCAGACCGGCATATCGAAATGGCTCACCCATCGCTAAAACAAACGGAGGTACATCTTTTGACACATGGGAACCACCACCAATAAAAGCATGTTTTCCTATTCTGACAAACTGATGAACCGGACATATCCCCCCAATACCGACAAAATCCTCGATTACAACGTGTCCGGCCATATTGACCGAATTTGCAATGATAACATTATTTCCCAGATTACAATCATGAGCAACATGAGAATAAGCCATCAGTAAACAGTTATTACCTACGACTGTTTTCCACCGATCTTTTGTGCCTCTATTGAGGGTAGCAAATTCCCGAATTGTCGTATTTTCTCCTATCTCAAGTGTGGTTTTTTCACCACTGAACTTAAGATCCTGAGGAATGGTACCAAGAACAGCACTATGAAATACCCGACAATTTTTCCCGATTCTGGCGCCGGATGCAATAAGCACGCTGGAACTTATGTTACAGCCATCCTCAATAATCACATCATCTTCAATAACTGTATATGGTCCGATGTTGACATCCTTACCAATTTCAGATTTTGAACTTATGATCGCTGTTTTGTGTATATCCATCTTGGATTTATATCTCGGGTTTAGCAATTTGAAGATATCAATTATTTATCTACGACCCCGGCCATCATCTCCGCTTCACAAACCAGTTCTCCTTTAACAAAAGCCTTGCCACCCATTTTAAATGTGTTTCTTCTGGCTTTGAGCATGGTTAATTCCATCACCAGCTGATCACCGGGAACTACAGATTTTCTGAATTTGACATTATCCATACTCATAAAGAAGACTAATTTATTCTCGAAATCAGCACCATCTTTTAATAAGAGAATGCCGCCCGTTTGAGCCATGGCTTCAATAATCAGTACACCGGGCATAATCGGACGACCGGGAAAATGACCAATAAAAAACGGTTCGTTGAAGGTCACATTTTTTATACCGACTATTCTTTTTCCAGGTTCGAACTCTGTCACATTATCAATTAATAAAAATGGATACCTGTGGGGTAATATTTTCTGAATGGCAACATTATCGAAAATGACTCCCTTGGTAATAACATCTCTATACTTTTTGGTAATTTTTTGTTTTTTATAAATAGCCCGAATCATGCGGGCAAATTCAATGTTACTTTGATGTCCGGGTCTGGCAGCAAGTATTTGTGCTTTAATTGGAGCTCCAACCAGGGCAAGGTCACCGATTAGATCCACCAATTTATGACGACAAGGTTCATTTTTAAAACGTAGTGGTTTATCGTTCAGTATACCACCACTTTCTCCCAATTTAATATCAGATTTTATGTCCAGTTTTTTCTTGATTTCCTTTACTTCCACATCACTCAATTTCCGGTCCACGATTACCACAGCAGACTCCAGATCGCCACCCTTAATCAATCCTTCATCGATGAGTGTTTCTACTTCGTGAAGGAAGCAAAATGTACGTGCCGGAGCGAATTCTGTAATAAACTCATTTTCCAGGGAGAAAAGACCGCTATGTTGACTGCCCAGGGCGGGATTTTTATAATCTATCATAACCGTTACACGATAATCATCCGTGGGCAATGCTGCAAATTCAATCCCTCTCTGTTCATCACGGTATGACAGCGGTTCTTCTATTACCACATAATCTTTTGGTTCATTTTGTTCTTCAATCCCTGCTTCAATCAATTTATGGACGAAAGGCAAAGCACTGCCATCACCAATCGGGGGTTCGTTTGCATTAATTTCAACCCGGATATTATCAATTTGCAGTCCATAAATTGCCGCGAGAACATGTTCTATTGTGTGTACAAAAGCGCCATTACTGGCAATTGTTGTACCGCGCAGGCTATCGATAGATGTATTTTGTTCGACATTTTCTACAATAGCTTCTATTTCAGGCTGGTTTTCAAGATCTACCCGGACAAATCTGACACCATAATTCTCAGGAGCGGGCTTAAAGGTCAGGGTTGTCTCATTTCCGGTATGTAAACCTCTCCCACCAAAAGAAATAGTTTTTTTAATGGTTTTCTGATTATCGCTCATCTTCCCCGCCAATAAGATTTAGTTTATCTTCCAGTTTTTCAAGTTGTTTAATCAGTTTATTGACTTTTTTTGACATTTCAGGTAAGCGACGAAGATATGCTTCAATTTTTTTCTGTTTCATGATCTTCATAGCCGGATATCCAAACCACATTTCTCCGGCCGGGACATTTTTCGAAATACCACTTTTAGCTCCTAATATTGCATTGTCTCCGATTTCGATATGTCCAACTGTTCCTACCTGCCCAGCGATTATCACATGCTTGCCGACTTTTGTACTACCGGAGATTCCTGTTTGTGCAGCAATGACAGTATTAGCATCAATTTCAACATTATGGGCAATTTGCACAAGATTATCAATTTTGCAGCCCTTTTTTATAATGGTTTCTCCAATCGTTGCACGATCTATTGTGGAATTTGCACCGATTTCAACGTCATCTTCTATCACAACAATTCCCATTTGGGGAATTTTTTTATATTTTTCTCCATCGGGAGCAAATCCAAATCCATCACTACCGACCACAGTACCATCATGAATAATTACACCATTACCCACCCGGCAACCTTCTCTTATTGAGACCCGTGAATAAAAACGGCAATTCTCTCCGATTTGCACATTATCGAGAATTACACAATTAGGAAATATAACGGAGTTATCGCCGAGTTTTACAGACTCACCAATATAAACATTCGGTCCTATTTGTACATTTTTTCCAATATCAGCTGTATCAGCAACAACAGCTGTTGTATGAATACCGTCAAAATCCGGATCTTTTACAGGGTATAATAAACTGAGAACCTCAAGAAAAGACAGGTAGGGATCATCGACCCTGATATGGTTAATATCGGGCGATTGCTGTTTTTTACTTATTAATACAGCAGACGCTTTGGTCGAGTCTAAATATTTTCCATATTTAGGATTGGCGAGAAAAGTTAGTTCCCCATTTGAAGCAGATTGGATTTTTGCCAGACCACTTATCTGAATATCGGGATCACCGACCAATTCGCCTTTCACGAACTTAGCGATCTCAATTAATTTCATATGAGATACGATTAAGGTGAAACAGTGACGCCCTTGTTCAACTCATCCAGAATACGACTGGTAAGGTCATATTTCGGCAAAGCATGCAAAAGAGCTCCTGAAGAGGCATCTAGTATGAGATCATATTCTTCATCAGTACCAACTTTATTAATGACGTTGTTTATTTTATCAATAATTGGTTTAAACAGTTCCTGATTCTTTCGATAAAATTCGCCACCCTCAGGATTCAGTTTCTCATATTTATATTTGTCAATCTCCGTTGCCTTGTCTTGTAATTCGCGGAGTTTTTCTTTCTTCTTTTCCTCACTCAATAGAAGACTTTGAGATTCAATTTCCTGAGCTAATTGTTGGTATTCCCTGACCTTAGTCTCATATTCTGCCTGATATTGGTTTCTGATTTGCTCCAGTTGATTCTGAGCATCAATCGCTTCCTGATATTGGGCCAGAATTTTTTGAGAATCGACATATCCGATTTTAAGTTGAGCGAAACTTAATGAGAAAGATGCAAATACTACTAAAATGATGAATATTGGTATAAATCGTTTCAAGATTGCCTCCTAGTTATATTCAATTAGTATCAATCATTTGAAGTAATTAAAGATTTTAATTTATCCAATTAACTAAAACTTTCCAAATTGAAAATGAACTTTCCACTGTCCTTCTCGCCTTCCGAAAGCATTATAATGATCAAATCCATAACCAAAGTCAATTCCGATGATACCGATCATCGGCATAAACAGGCGTACACCGGCACCGACAGAGCGTCTCAAATCAAACGGATCTGTCTCACCGATTGTCTCCCAACTATTTCCGCCTTCTAGAAAAAACAATCCAAAAATGGTCGGATTAGGTGCTATTGGAAACCGCAGTTCGAGACTATTTATAACCATTGATTTACCACCAATTGGGCCTCCGGATGCAGTCAACGGACCTACCTGGCCATCATCATATCCACGTAAACTTTCTGCAAAACCGAGCCCGCTACCACCGAGATAAAAATACTCACCAAATTGAATGATGGAATTCCTCCGAATATTCTCAATAATTCCATATTTATTATTCGAAAAGAGGACAAAATTAAACGGAAGTGGAATATACCATTCCATGGTAAATATACTCTTGATATAGTGTGCATCCCCTCCCAAAGGTCCGCCAGCCAACTGTACGGATAGAGAATGTACAGATCCCATTGTCGGAAATTCGGGTTGGTTTCTGCTATCACGGCTTATAACTTGGGTGAGACTGATCTGTTGGATATTTTGAAAGCCACCTGTTCGAAGATATCGGCTCATGAGTTCAGGATCCCGGATGTTCGAGATGGTACTATTGGAATAACGCGCAATCCAGTCACCTCTGAAGAAGTTATCCGGCCAGTGGAAACGACGTCCGATATGAACCGAACCACCAATATCTCGTCTGTCCCATGGATAAAATCCACCACCTGTTCTTGTGTTAAAAATTGAGAATCCAATCAGTGTCGGTGTGTTAAATAGCCAGGGTTCGGTAAAACCAACAGATATTGAGCGGTATATCTTGCCAAATTGCCAGTCAAAAGTAAGTCTCTGACCATCACCGCCCGTAAAAGGATGCGTGAGAGAAAAATTATTAAACGCCAATCCGACACTACCGATTAAACCATCCCTCTGACTAAAACCGGCAGACATATTGGCCATATCGGTTGATTTTTCCTCAACAGTAACTTCCAGATTAACATGCTGATTGTCATTCTCAATTAAAAGAACATTAGGAAGAACATTGCTAAAATAATTAAGAATTGAGATATCGCGAATGGACCTCTCTAATTTTGAACTATTAAAGACATCCCCTGGCTGCAACCTGAATTCACGTCGGATTACTTTTTCATGCGTCTTGGTATTTCCGATAATGTTAATCTCTTTGACCGATACTACGTGGCCTTCACTGATATTAAAATTGATATCCAATGTATCAGCCCCTACCGGCTTTTCGATCGGTTGGACCTGAGCGAAAAGGTAACCTTGATTATAATACATTTTTTGCAGACGTTCCGTTATCCCTTCATTATATTTAATCTGGTCATAAACATCACCTTTTCTTATGTCAAGGGCCTCAGCAAGATCTATTTCTCTAAAAATTGATTGTCCTGAAAAACCAATATTGCCAAAATAGTATTTCGGACCTTCAGAAATCCAGATATCAATATAAATATTTTTTCCATCTTCACTATAAGAAACCGAATCACGAAGAATTTCTGCATCACGGTAGCCGTTTTCCTTACAATACATTACAATTTTATCCAGATCTAACCTGTACAATTTTTCGTTAAAATCAGAAGAGCTCCACCAGCTAGATTCACTTATTTCATCCATCGCATCTTTCAAATCATCTTCATCAAATGCTACATTACCGTGAAAGCTGATTTTTTCAATCTGTACTTCCTCACCTTCGTTAATATCAATAGATATATTTACGAATCCCGGTTCAACAGCGACAGTATCCACATCTATCTTTACCAACAGGAATCCTTCTTTAACGTATAGATTTTTTATATTCTTACGAATTTTAAATAGTTTATATGGAGAGACAACCATTCCTCTGTAGACAGAAATTTCTTTTTCAATTTCATCAACATCAATTTCGTCATGACCCAAGATCTCAACTTTTCTGAGACGTGGATACTCTTTAACCCGGATTATCAAATCAATTCCGTCCACAGTCTGATTTGCAGCATAAATTTTAACATCTGAAAATAGTTTTAAAGACCATAGATTTTTTAATGCCTGCTGAATATCCTCACCGGTAATTTCTTTTCCTACCATTAATCCAGAATTTAACCTAATAGTACTAGGTTCAGATTTAATGTTTCCCTCAACAACTATTGAAGAGATTTTCACCTTTCTGACCTGACTGTGGGACATCCCCACTATTCCGACTAGTAGTAATATCAATATGAAAAACCGTTTGAACACCTACTCCCTCCAACTTAAAAAGAAAATGAATATTTAAATCTTACTTTAAAGTCTTCCTGATAAGATTTGTCATTATATATCTGATATAATTGCAACATTTCTCTATCATACTCAAATTCGAACAAAAGGTTCTTTAAAAAACGATATTCCAGCCCAAGAGAGTGATTTAGACTAAATTCACTCTGCTGTTCATGGGCCAATGCCACTATCTGACCGGTGTAAGTCAAATACAAATTTTGGGTTAAATATTTACCTAGAGTGAACTCTGAACTTTGAATCAGCCAGGCATAGGATATATTCGTTGTATTATTGTAGTGATTGTATAAATTTTTCTGTGACCCGTTCTGGGTACCTGCTGATAGTAGATTTTCCGCTATTCGGGCTTTAAATCGCACAAAATCTATTCCTAAATATTTTTCAAGACCTCTCTCAATCGGTCTGAGTAACGGTCGGATTAAGTAATTATCAGTCACCGCCCCGCCAACTTTTTTCGCTTTCTCTTCCACGTTCCCCACAGAGTAACCAAGATAAGCCAAAACCTGTTCCTGACTTTCACCAATCGTCGGATCAGCTGAAACTAAACGAAACCGAAAATCTTCCCATCTGACCCTGCGGGTTTCCAATCCGGTAGCCTCATCTACAGCATATAATTCTAAATATATCATCTTGGAAGCTGCACCAACAGAATCACGTACGGTTGTCCAGGCACGTCCATAGACCTCCGGTTCATTACCTTTATTAAAAATAAAACCAAAATCCTCTACCCTGAAATTAAGATCAAGATAGTCTATTCGGCCTCTGGAAGAAATTAGTTTTCCCTCCGGATAGAATGTTTCTTTTTCAATCACACCTTTAAATATCAACCCTTCACTTGACGGATCAATATTTAACTCTGTATTTACTTCTCCAAGAAAACCAGATATTTGTCTCACATATTGTAAATCCTTGCCCGCTTTCAACACAACATCCCAATAAATATTACGTAGAAATTTAATTGCGTTGCTTGGCTCAGATTCTGCCGGTGGAAAAGGGAAGGTAATTCTTGAATCAGCCAGAACAATTTTACCCCAGGCATATGGATCTTCAACCGGTCCGGCCAGATAGAATTTTTCCTTCTCAGTTTTACCTGATAATGCTAAAGAACCGGACTCCCCTTCAACCATCAGACCTGGTATGGTCAGTTCAACACCCTGCTTTGAGGTCTGTAGAGTCAATATCCCAAAATTAAGGTTGAGATCCTTAAAATACCATGGTTCCAGTGTTATACCATCACTGGTTATCACGGCCTTTTCATTATTTATAAAAAGTTTTTTTCCGTCTACCTCCGCATTGATATTGGAGAAGACGATGAAATTTGAATTATTTTCAATATATATCTCGCCGTTTATATTTTCGATATGTTGGGCAACATCATTTAACCACAGTTCTCCCCGATCAATACGGGCATGTCCTTGGGTTAACTCCGGGTTACTGGGTGTACCGGAGACATTCAGATTAATGGAGGTAAAAGAAGCACCATCTATAAAGAAATCATCCCACTTTGGTATCAACCATAACAAATCACCGTCGAATTTAACATTCAGATCAATATCGCCGTCATCGTATAATGGTAAGTTACCTGAGCATTCAAGGTGATATTGTCCACCTTTCAGAGCAATAAATTTATTGATGTTTATATAGTGATTCTTATAGTCAAGGAAATCGCTTCCGGTAGCAAGAGAGTCCTTTATTCCGATTGTAATTTCATCAAATGGAATATTATCGATCACCCCATTTGTTAAATTTATGCCGCCTGAAATCCGGGGTGACTTTAATGGACCTTGGATCTGAATTTTATAATCACCTTTTCCGGAAAGGAAATTCGAATTTTTATCCACTGACTTCAGAATATATTCAGTATCAATTTCCTTTCCCTCAGCAACAGCCTCTACCCATTTTGACTTATAATCGACATTTACAGAACCATTAAGAATAGCACGATTGTTCAGTGCAACTTCAAGAGTATTAATGAGGAACTGACTCGTATCGGCCTGAAGATTAACATCAAAACTGTAATACCCCATATCATTTATGATAAATCTATCACCATTTAATTTAGCGGTCATTTTCGGATCATCGAGGCTGCCATTTATTTCTATTTTTCCGTTGATTTCTCCATAACCACTTAAAGTTGTATCCGTTAATAGTTTATTTACCTCAAACTTTTCCAGGTCCAACGTTGCCTTAATCTGCTCTTCAAGAGCCATATTTATATCCACAAAACCAACCATGGAGTGGTTTGATTGAATTGACCCGGTCAGGAAATCATCACCAAAAGATAACAGGTATTCACCCTTGAGTTTGTTAAACTGTACCATCCCGCTGATTTTTTTCTCAGTCTTTAACAAATCTTTAATAGACGATGTTATGGCAAATTGCCTTCCCGGAATTTCTTTATCAACTATAGAGATTTGTGCGTTTAAATTATTGAAAGTCCCCACTAATATGCCTTCAATGTCATAACGATTAAAAATATCTTCAACCCATTTTCTACTGGTAAAGATATAAAATGGAAAGTTTTCTATATATCCAAAATTGAGTTT
>JAGLYF010000290.1 GCA_023132435.1 Calditrichia bacterium
ACTGCCGTCCGGGGCTAGTCTGAGGTCGCCCCTATGGGACTTTATTTATTGAGGAGGTATTCAATATTTGTAGCAATAATTCTTGTCCCCCAAATATCAACCCCTGTAGGGGGTGCGCATATTGTCTCTAGTGTCATGTCAATCAAGTACTGTCGGTTGCGTCATTCCGAACTTGTTTCGGAATCTTAAACGCAAATACAAGATGCTGAAACAAGTTCAGCATGACATTCTGACATTACAAAGATGACACGACACTAGCTGTAAATTTCAGATGGCTGTTAGATGTTTTCGTAAATATTCAAATACTCTAAAAATTTAATTTCTCAGATTCAGATTGTTTGTAAAGATCTGGTATTTATTGACGATTATAAAACCAAAGACGATTTAGGGTAGAGGTCTTACTATATGAAGATGCGCATAACACCCACAAATCTGGAAATGCTTGAATCTTTTGAAAAGTATGTTTCAAAAGGGGGGAGCATATTATCATTTGCGGAATATTATAAAGCAACTAATAACCTGGGGGATTTTAAACCGGAAAAACATGTCATCATTTTAGCACTATGCGAAGAACTGGCTCTGGTCGGCGATCGCAAGAAAATATTTGAAATTCTGAATATGGTTTTTAGTGTTGAAAGATGGACATTAAAAAGTTTTAAACGGTTTATGATTTGTATCAGAGATTCAGAATTGCTGGGCCCGCTCCATGATGGAATTTTTGATCTTCATGAAAATTGTAAAAATTATATGAAAACTATGTAGCCTTTGCATGTAGTTGATTTTCCACCCCGAAATCTACATAAATCCAAATGGTAAAAAAAACTACCAACAGGATATGATATGAAAATTCAGGTTCTTGCGGATGATGGCAAGGTTTTAGAAACTTTAGATGAAGTCCATGTGAATTTAAAATCTCAGTATGGCATGGGCGAACTATTGGAAAAACTTCTTCATATATATAAAAATAAATATATGGCCTACATGTATGAAAAATACAAAATGGAGCGGAGAAGCGGTGATGAAAGACGTCATCTGACTTCTAAACAAGAATAACTGCGGTATTTGTGACTAAATCCTTCTTAGAGTGATTTTCCCACTAAAATCAACATACCAAATGACTACTCTCTCTTACTACTGACAATACTTCTGATCCCACAGTAAAATGAATAGGCTGAAATTTTTTATATTTTGCTAATTGGTTAAAGGTAGTGTCAAAAATTGCATGAAAAGATGAAAATGGTTTTCCGTGGCATTAACCGAATGGACCAACAATATAATTCCCCCTTAAAAAAGGGAGGTAGGGGGTTGTTTTAAGTTGAAGATATACTACAATCCAAAACTAAAAGAAAGAGCCAAAGAACTAAGAAAGAATGCGACGTTCGCAGAATGTTTACTCTGGTCCCGACGCGTCGTGATTATTGCAGTAAATTACATTAAGTTATAGAGAGAGACGGAGTAACACATAATGGAAAACAAAGTTATGACAAAAGAAGAGAGAATCGGCTAAGTGCTATTGGATTAAACATCATTAGAATTGATGGCTATTATGTTTTAGAAAACATTACGGGGGCCTTAGAGATAATCGCGAAAAAAATAAGTGAGTTAGAAGAAAAAACAACCCCCTAACCCCCTTTTCTAAGGGGGAATTACTTCATACTCCTTAAAAATAATAATTTATGTTGAAAATGTGTTATTAATATTGACACTACTTGGAAAAATTATAGGAGGTAAAAATGAAGAATATCACTTTATTATTGATCATTCTTCAGCTCGTTTCATGTGTTTCTACTAAAAATGTAGCCGAAATACGTAATAGTGAATATGCCGCTCATAATAATTTCGAGCTCTTCAGAATCTGGCGGGAAATGGATATTAAACGTTTTAACAATGATATACTAAATGTCAAAATTATGCTAATTCCGGAAAACCGGTCAATCGATGAATTTGAAACCGATCTACAATTGATACATATCTATGATAGTGTGCAGGTGATGATTGAAGAAAAGATGCAGGGATTCCGGGAATTAAAAAAGACTTATCTTGATACAACCAAACAAGAGAGATTGAGGATCTATAAAAACCTCAAATCAGATTCCACAGACAATGATTTTCTCAGCAGGATTGCCGATAGTCCCTACTTCCAACTGTATGAAGATATTTTGAAGCGCCTGAGAGAAAGTATTCAAAGATCAAAATTTTATTCTTCCCAGGGAGATTTTGAGGATTATATCCAAAACAGATCAATCGAGATCATGGACAAAAATATCAATGAGGAAATATTTGGGACAGATACAATATTCGTGAGTAAATTATCCCAAAATCAAATTGATAAATTGAGAGATAATCAGGTTAATTTTCTTATTGCCTTTTCGGGTTCTTACAATATTGATTATAGTGACCGGGCCAGGGGGCGCATCGGTTCAGAAACGATTCTCATGAGACTATTCGATATCAAATCAGCCACAACGGTTACAATTGCAAAAATTACGCACTACTGGGGAACCGAATAATCCTGTTCCCACAAACCTGGATAGTTGTCTTTATTATCTTCTTTTATCAGGGTCTTTCTAAGGGTTCTTATATGATCCGGTCCGGTGCGGCAGCAGCCGCCAATTAAGCGGGCGCCCGCCTGGAACCATCCCAGAGCTGCTTCGCTGAAGTCAAGGGGGGAAGAGATACCCAGCCACTTTTTTTGTTTGGCATCATAACTTTCGCCTGAATTAGGATAGACCACAATATCTTTTGACGGTACACGCGGGGCTATTTTTCTTATCAAAGAAACTATATATTTTGGAGCGGTACAATTTATCCCAATAGCTATTATTTGAGGACTATCCTCAAATAGCGAAACACACTCTTCGATCGGTGTTCCATCAGATATATGACTATCATCCCGGCAGGAATAACTGATCCAGGCCTGGATATCCGGGGTGCTATCAAGTAAATCCCGCAGCGCTTCTGCTTCCCGAATACTGGGAATGGTTTCGCAGGCGAATAAATCTGCGGAGGTCTGAACAAGTAGTTCCCAGCGTGGCTCATGGAAGGCTCTTAAAGTCTC
This sequence comes from Calditrichia bacterium, assembly GCA_023132435.1. Taxonomy (GTDB): domain Bacteria; phylum Calditrichota; class Calditrichia; order JAJRVZ01; family JAJRVZ01; genus JAGLYF01. The sequence continues at coordinate 3,059 of JAGLYF010000290.1, forward strand.
AGTATTTATATCATAATTGCCTATATACTCAGATCCATTCGCTAAATAAGCGCCATAGGGTCCGATACTTGCCGCAACAATCGGTTTGATTCGTTGATCATCATTATTTGTACTTAGAAATTCATCACGGGCATCACAGGCAATAGTTATCGTTTTTTTCATTAAGGCTTTTGCCTTTTTTTCTGATACGCCCTCAGAGATGAAACCGGACAGACTTGCCTGGTAGCTGGCAGAAATAATACAATCAGCTCCAGCCTGCAGGTATGTACGGTGAACCGCAAAAATCTCATCAGGATTATTGATCAAGAGCCGGGCAGACCACAGGGGATGATCAAGATTATGACCACGGTTTTCTAATTCGGTAGCTAAACCGCCATCAAGTATCAAAACACCTTGTTTTTTTAGAAAGGGATAAATGGGCGACTTTGGATCCATATTATTTCCTGACAAAAGTTTGTATTTCTGTCCGCAGGAATTTTACAAAATCTTTTTAGAAAAAACTTATTTTATTTCTTATTTCAGCGATAATACTACTATGAAACCTGTGGAGGTTAAAATGAGTCGTAAATCGATGTTCGCTTCATTCTCAGTCGGTATTTGTGTATTTATTACTTTGGGATTTCTACTGTCAGCTTTCATCTTAAAATCGTTTCTGGAATTTATAATACAGCTTCTAAATACCGTCTAAGAATTTTTCAACCGTTACTCTTTTACAAAACATATTCTAACCTGATCTAATCATAATGCCCTGAGACCTCGGGGCAATCAAAAAAATGTCCACGAATTTCACGAATTATCACGAATTAAAAAAATATATTATAAAAAATCCGTGGGAATCAGCGTTATCCACATTTTATAATTATCATGGCGTCTTTGTGAAATAAATAGTCTCACAGAAAGTAAAAATTTTGCTAAAATAAAAAAGTTTTTGGCTACAATAGCGTAACGCCCCGAGATCTCGGGGCAAACAAAGAATATATTCATGACCCTCCCCCAGCCCAGCCCCTCCATGCAAGCTTGCAGGGAGGGGTGGACCGCGCCAGCGGGACGGGGTGGGTCATTAATCAAAATTCATTGAATTTTTTATTTTAACTTGGAAACTGTTTATATTGATTTGATTCATATATAAATCAGGGAATAATTCCTGTTTAAGGGAGGTATTTCCTTCCTAAGAAATCCTTTTAGAAGTGGATAAGATCGATAATGAAACGCAGATATGGTGATTATGGATTCATATTTCTATCAGAAGGTAATTGGTGATGTACAGGATTATTGTTATTGTCAATCTTATATTTATTTTTACCGCTCAACCTTCGAATGCTCAACTGAGGAATTATCTTACCAGGTATCTGGAAGATGAGAGTGCACCGGGCGCCCGGGCGGCAATGGGACTTTTCGCAGCTGGTTACGGAAAAGCTCTGGCGGATGAGGTGTTCGGTTTTCCCCTGAATACCTGGCAGAACAGACTTACCTCTATTGGCATTGCCGCGGTTAGTTATCAGATTATCTCCTATGATACCTATGAAGGTTTGCAGATTAATCCTTTTACATTTAATAAAGAATGGAAGGGGTACTGGGAAGGCTATGCCGTTGGTGAAGGTCTTGATCTTTTTCTTGGATTTGTGAATAAGTACGATGCGGCGAAATTTATCATTGCTTCCACGGCCGCGATCTTGATGAGTATCGTAATTGTCAAGGGTGAAGCATCGGGAGGCTTCCGAATGGCTGATGATGGTCCGTTTTCAATGGAGAATTTGTTCAAAAACCGACACTCCTGGTGGGTGCATTTTGCTGCATCGGGAGGTTTATACTGGGCAATTTCTAATCATACTGCAACGGAAGAATCAGCGTTGCTACACACCCTGCCGGTAATCTGGTTATGGGAAGTAAAAGACGGTTACCTCAAATGGGAAGATTATGGTTGGATAGGCGGTGACGGATTTTCCTGGCGGGACGGAGTGGCCGGTTCTATTGCCGCAGTTGGGAGTTATGCAATTGATAAGTGGGTATTTCCTTTTATTAAAAATAATATGTTACCTAAAAATGACCTGGGCGGTGATCAAATTGAATATACGGTGTATCCGGATATTTATCGACAGCAGGTAAGGATTGATATTAATTTGCGATTTTAATCTTTTCTGTTGGGTTGTTGGAAATATTCTCGCAAAGGTGCTAAGAACCTAACCACAAAGTTTCACCCTCCTCAGGCGGGGATCCGCCCACTGGCGGGCTCAAAGAATGCACAAAGGTCACAAAGAAAATAACCCACCCCTTCGTCCCCTCCCTTATGCATAAGGGAGGGGAAATCCCCGAGTACTCGGGGATGGGGAGGGTTAAATTAATCAGAAGGTAAATATGCGATTAGTGAGGTTAGCCAATGGTTTCAAGATATCTTATTATGCTTCTCTTATCATCATCAGTATTTTTTACGGGTAATGTAATGAGCGAACTGAATCCGGGAAGTGATAAAGAACATCTAAGAGGTGAAGACTTCACCCTTACCTGGTCTTTTCTCTATCAAAAAAGCGGAGAGAAGCGTTATTTACATGCTTTAAATCTAACCAATATTGGAGATACTGTGCTGGAAAGCCGGGATTGGGCACTTTACTTCAATCTTCTACACAGAATTAAAACAACCAGTATTACACCCTCTCTGAAAATTAAGCGTATCAACGGACATTTTTATAGGATAACACCTACAGAAATATTTAAGCCCTTAAAGCCGGGTGATACATTGAAAATCACTTTTGAAACACAAATCCCGACCTTTAAAAAATCGGATATACCTTCGGGTTTCTATCTGGTTTTCAGGAACGGTGAAGATCAGATATCCCTGCCTCAAAGCATTTCTCCTGTTCTGATAGGATCTGAAATCACGGGAGATCAAACTATACGGACTTCGAATGATAATTCACCCGTGACAACACCACAATCCCGCTATAATGAAAATAAAAATCTAACGATCTTGTCATCCGATAAGGTTAAAAAAATAGTACCGAGCCCGATTAGTTATATGGCTGGTAAATCAGCATGGCTTCTGGATTCGGGAGTAACTATTCAGCATCAAGAAGAAGTGGAAAATGAAGCCACATTTCTGGCACACAAACTTGGAGATTTGCTGGGGAAACGCTTAACAAAAGTCGCGCATATCACCGGAGGAGACAGGACTATTGCTCTAAAAATATCTGATATTGAAGTGAATGGTATCCGGAAAAATTCAGGTGATGAAGCCTATAAGCTAGTCATCGATACTAAGAAGGGAGTAATCATCACCGGTACTGATAGAGCAGGTGTATTTTATGGAATTCAGAGTTTATGCGCGTTAGTGCCTGTGGAAGTCCTGGGTAAAGTTTCTGATCAGATAACGCTGAATGAGATTATTGTTGAAGATGCCCCGCGTTTTTCTTATCGGGGTTTACACCTGGATGTTGCCCGTAACTTCCAATCCAAACAGACTGTTTTCAAATTTCTGGATTTGATGGCATTTTATAAACTAAACAAATTTCATTTCCATTTAACCGATGATGAAGGTTGGCGTCTGGAAATAAAAACGTTGCCGGAACTTACCGAAGTTGGGGGACAGCGTGGGCATACCATTGGTGAAAGAGATCGTCTGATACCATCTTTTGGTTCCGGACCAAATGTTGAGGGTGTTAAAGAATATTATACACAAAGAGATTTTATGGAGATATTGCGTTATGCTACTGAACGTCATGTCGAGGTTATCCCTGAAATAGATATACCGGGTCATGCCCGGGCCGCAATAAAATCAATGGAGGCAAGATACCATCGTTTAATAACCGAAGGGAAACCAGAAAATGCATCAGCCTTTCGTCTTGTTGATCCCAAAGATCAATCTGTTTACAGATCGGTTCAAAATTTTGATGATAATGTCATCAACGTATGTCTTCCTTCAACCTATCGTTTTTTAGAGAAGGTGATCGATGAAATCATAGATATGTACCGAACCGCGAAGGCTCCTTTGTCAATGGTTCATATCGGGGGGGATGAAGTTCCCGGCGGTACCTGGCAAAAATCACCAATCTGCGAAAATCTGATTTCGGAAGGTAAAGAATTGAGGGATGTTAGCAATCTGTCAGATTATTTTCTCAGAAAAGTATACCATATATTAGAAGAACGGGGACTGATTGTTGCCGGTTGGGAAGAAATTGCTTTGATAGAAAATCTCCCGGATCAGACACCAGGTAAAATCCCAAATGAACTCTTTATACAGCATCAGTTTGTTCCTTATGTATGGAACAATGTTTGGGGCTGGGGAGCGGAGGATCTCGGATATCGTTTGGCCAATGCCGGGTATAAAATTGTGATGTGTAATGCGACTAATTTGTATTTTGATTGTGCTTACAATAAGGATCCTAAAGAACCGGGACTGTATTGGCCCGGTTTTGTAAATACCCGTAGTGCATTTGAACTAACTCCATATGACATTTATAAAAGCGCTGATAAAGACCGGTTGGGTAATCCAATCCAATTGGATACCTATAAAGATCATGTTCGGTTATCTGAAACCGGTAAAAAAAATATTCTGGGAATTCAGGGTCAGCTCTGGGGAGAAGAAATGGAAGATTCATTACGGTTGGAATACATGGCTTTTCCGAAAGTGTTGGGATTGGCTGAACGGGCCTGGGCAAAAGAGCCGGATTGGGTAAAAATTGATGATAAAGAGATCCGAAAAGAAAATTTCGCCAAAGAGTGGAATACCTTTGTAAATAGTATAGGACAGCGTGAAATGATTCGTTTGGATCACTTTGATAACGGAGTCGCTTACCGGATACCCCCGCCAGGTGCTGTTATTGAGAATGGGTTTTTAAAAGCAAACACAGCCTATCCAGGTCTTGATATCCGGTATACCATTGACGGGACAGACCCAACTCAGAAATCTCCGCTCTATACATCACCTGTTGCAGTGATCGGCACAGTTAAACTTCGGGCCTTTAACAGTATTGGCCGGAGCAGCAGAGTAACGACGATAATTGGAAAATAAATATACGGCTCATCATTCCTGCGATATTTTCGAGTAGATGATTAATATTGGAAATATTTTTTGATACCAATTAAATGATATTGATCAATTAGACATATCCAGACCATCATTATATTACCTGTGATTAGAATTGCCAAGTGGTTTATACTACTATAGAATTAAGGCCGGGAATTTTCAGAATGTGAAGAAAATGATTTTACTTAAATAAGTGTGACTTTCAGCACGTATAGTCTTACCGGTTATTGTAGATTTAATACAGCCTAAATGATCATGTCATCCAGACATGACAAATTAACTAGTGGCGTCATTACTATAATTTCTGCTTTTTATTGGATGGCGGTTACTTAATCAAGACGAATCCCACGGTGGGGATATGCCTAAAGTCAGGAGATTATATGATAGAACGCAGACATTCTGATCGTTTTGAAATTCCCGGAGCGCGGGTGAATTATTCCCTGCAAAACGGGAAGAAAGCACAAATGCCGCTAAAGAATATTACCCACGGCGGTATCTGTTTTAACGTGGAACATCTTTTGGAGAAAGGTGATCTGGTAGAAATAGATATTAAACTACCGGGTAATGCCGAGATCTCTATAAAAGGAAATGTGGTCTGGACATCTAAATTAGATGCAGCTGTTCAGTTTTTGCCTTTTGGGACCGATACACGGTATAATTCGTTCACGAGTTATCAAAAATTGAAAGAATTACTCACTGAACATGTTAAAGTCGCATAATCTGAATTGATTAAGATATTTCGATCTTCTCTGACCTGATTAAATAATTCCTTGAATATCAAGATTGGTAAGTCCGGCTTCCTTCGCCCATTTTTTGGCACTTAGATATTCATCATTGGTTAACCGCCGTGAAATTTCCGGATAATCAAAAGCTTTATACATCGGCCGGTATTGTGACATAAGGTTGACATAAGTATCTTTTGGCAGATTTGCGGCAATCCACTCAACCACTTCCTTCGTTCCGCTTACATTATTAGGCATCACCAAATGGCGAATCATCAATCCTTTGTACATAATTCCATCAGTTGCCGGTTTGGCAATACCTACCTGTCGGTGCATTTCTAAAAGAGATTCTCTGGTCATTTCTGAATAGGTGTCGGCATCGGAGGAGTAAATTACTGCCATTTCTGAATCAGCATATTTAAAATCAGGAAGATAGATATCGACAATACCATCGAGTATTTTTAATATTTCCGTTTTTTCCCAGCCACAGGTATTGTATACCAGTGGTAATCTTAATCCACGGGCTACAGCTTTATCCAAAGCAAGAACGATGTGTGCAGAATAATGTGTTGGTGTAACAACATTAATGTTCAGACATCCGATGCGCTGAAGGTGAAGCATCATCTCGGCCAGATCATCAATTGTTTGTTGATT
>JAGLYF010000291.1 GCA_023132435.1 Calditrichia bacterium
GAACCACCTCTTCCGACAAGCGGATCTTCCTCACCGAAATGTGGGTGATAGGAAGCAATTTCAAGTGTAGATGAAGCCTGACAAAATCCCCTTTCACCTTTTAACCTTTCCGTACCACATTCCCGTGGACAGAGCGAACAGGAATCCATCATTTGCCACAATTGCTGACCACGTTTTTTCAGTTCTCCATTTTGATGTAGTTTCAGATATCCAGGTTTGAAATTCGCGTCGATTTGAGGAACTTTATTTTGTATCATTTTTTGTTTTCCGGATCTGGTGTTTCCGGTTTCCTTACAACCGCTATTTACGTAGCCAAACACGGTGGCGAGACCGGTTACCATTAGATGAAAAAAGGATTTAAAAAAATGTCTTCTTGATTTGTCCTCCATTTAAAGTTCCCCTCATATATGATTATGATTGGTAGATTTATCTGAGAAAAATCGAAGAAAGTTAACCGGTAATTTATAATTTTCTTTCGTTTTAACAGAGTGTTGTAATCAGGATCGTAAACCCATTTGAACTAGAATGTTAATGAATCTGGGTTCTGAATGAAGATGTTCAAAAATTGGTATTACGTCTAAAAAAACCAATGATCCGTCTCTTTGTTTACAGGCTTTCTCAAGCCAGGTAAGCGATTCATCCTTTGCCCCGAGCCCAGCATAAACAACCGCGATCCAAAAAGGTGAGACATATTCCTCTTCAGATTTCTCCAACAATAATTCAAGCATATTTTCAGCATCTTCATCATTCCCGGATATTGAATATACATATCCCAATGCCGCAACTACCACATGATTACCCTTTGATAACAAACTGGCTCTTGATAACATTTCAGTAGCTTCATCATACATGGATTTCTGAATATAAGCACCGCATAAGGGGATATAAGCCAGAATTAAAAAGGGATCCATTTTGAGCAGATTTTGGCAATGATTTATTGTCTGATCATATTTTTTTTCAAAATATAATTCGAGTCCTTCGTTTAGCAAAATTGCCGAACAAATGGGATCTAATTCACGAGCTTTCTCTCTGAAAATTTTTGCCTCATCAGACCTTTTTAAGATGGTTAAATAGGAGGCATAGAGACTATAAGCCATAGCATAACTGGGATCAAGTTCTATGGCCTTTTTAAAACCCATCTCCGCACCCTGCCAGTTCCAGTCATAATGCATCTGGGCCAGAGCGAGAGAGGTGTGCGCTTCTGCCAACATATTATTTATTTTTAGGGCATTATTGGCGGCATCTTTTGCCTTTGTAAAAGCTTCTTCGGGGGGTAAAATACTATAGTTTCCAAGAATCATATAAGAATCTGCCAATCCGGAATAAGCATGGGCAAATTCAGGATCAATTTTCAGGGCTTTTTGAAAGTAATCAATCCCCTTTTTTAAATCGTCCGGCATGCGTTTATTCCAATGATATCTGCCCTTAAGATAAAGATCATAGGCCAAAAGATTTTTTGTTACTCTTGTATCAAAGAGTTGTTTATCGGCACTTGAAATTGTTGTTTTAAGCGAGGTGGCGATTTTCTCGGCAACCGATGATTGGATATCAAATATTTCCGTGAGTTCCTCATCGTAGGTTTCTGTCCAGAGATGTTCATCTTCCTCTGCATCGATCAACTGGGCGACAATCCGTATCCTTTGATTATCGCGTCGGACACTTCCTTCAAGAATCGTGGACACATTTAATTCATCGCCAATATCTTTAAGATTTTTATCAGTATTTTTATATTGCATGATGGAAGTACGGGAAACCACCTTGAGATTTTTTAATTTGGACAAATGGGCAATAATATCTTCTGTAATCCCATCGCTAAAGTATTCATTTTCTATTTTTTCGCTAATATTTCTAAAAGGCAGGACGGCGATTGATTTTTTTTCAACTTTATTATTGATTGATGACGGTAAAAACCATAGAGCTGTCAGAATACAAACCACGGCCAATACACCAACCGGTATCAATACAAGTTTCTTTTTGATTTTGGTAATTTTTCTTGCCTTTAATTCTTTTTCCAGCCAGGGAAGAACAATCGCATATACATCAACCGGTAGCTGTATGTTTTTAAGCTTTGCCTTATCGATTTTTTTTATCGGCAGATCAATTTTGTTTTGAATCTGTCGGGCCACATCCTGAGAAACACAAATGCCACAGGAATGTGCCAACGGTTCAATTCTTGCCGCAATATTTACACCATCACCCAAAACATTTTTTCCGCTGTGTACAACATCCCCCAGATGAACACCGATTCGTATCCTGATCTGTTTTGCTTCGGGTACAGATTTATTTCGCTCAAAAAGTGCCTTTTGGATCTCAATCGCACATTGCACCGCTTCCAAAGCACTGGTAAACTCAACAAAAAAAGCATCCCCTGCTGTTTCCACCTCATGACCACCATGTTGGGAAAAAAAGGACCGTAATATTTGTCGGTGCTCTTCAAGGAGTTCAAGGGCCAGATTCTCATTTTTTTGTGTAATTGCGCTATAGCCAACCATATCGGTGAACATAATTGCTACTAATTTTCTTTGTTCGTTTCTCATTTTGTGGGCTACCCGATTAAATGTCTGCTTTCTTTATAGACGACACCCATACCACCGGAACAATTTTTTTCAATAACTCGATAGTGGGAAATCGTCTTACTCATCATCATATAAATTTCCCGTATTATTTTTTTGTGAAGAAATTCGCGAAGTCAGACTCAATATTAATAATGGAACTCTTAGGGAGTTTCAGATAGATTTGTATAATAAACTAACTAGTAATAACAGATATCGCAAGAATAATTTTTACTGGATACTGGATACTGGATACTGGTCGGAGCGAAGCGGAGATCCCGAGAACTCGTGAATACTGGATGCTTGATGCTGGCCAATCATGGATGACTTGGTCCGAACATTTTGACTGGAAGGAGAAATTTGGGTTGGGATATGGGGCCACATTGAAATTTGAGTAAGCACAGCTGAGAGAAACCGGTGGCAAATTTCAGATGGCCACTGTAAATTAATTTGGTTATTTGAATTTCGAATTTATTTGTAGTTTGATATTTGAGATTTCGTATTTTAGACAAGGGTGGCATCATTGTAGTTTAATATCCGTATAGAAAGTGATAATAACCGGAGAATGAAACTGAAAAATATATTATTTTTTACCATATCTTCTTTAATCTGGGGTTCTACCTGGCTGGCGATCAAGTTTCAGCTGGGTGTGGTGGATCCTCTTGTATCGGTTATCTACCGGTTCTTTTTAGCTTCTTTAATATTGTTGCTCTATTGTCGTATAACATCTCTTAACATGAAATTTACGCTTAAAGAGCATGGATATATGGCCCTCCTTGGGATTCTTCTTTTTGGAATCAACTACTGGCTGGTTTATCTGGCAGAAATCCATCTGCCCAGCGGATTGGTAGCGGTGGTTTTTTCTTTAATCATTTTTCTGAATATTATTAACGGCGCTATATTTTTAAGATCGAAGATTCGTTTATATGTTGTTTACGGTGCTGTTATTGGGATAATTGGTATTGTACTGGTCTTTAAAGAGGAACTTTTATTTTTTAGTCTTTCAAGTGACAATTCATTTGCCCTGCTATTGGCGGTGATCGCCGCGATCCTCGCCTCATTCGGGAATATCACATCGGCCTTTGTTCAAAAGAAAAAACTACCGGTGGTTCAAACAAACGCCTTTGCTATGTTTTATGGTCCATTTTTCATGCTGCTAATTTGTCTTTTTATGGGAAAACCTTTCAATTTTGATCTTTCATTTTCCTATATCGGCTCACTTCTTTATTTAACGATATTCGGATCGATAATTGCATTTAGCAGTTATTTGACCCTACTGGGCAATATAGGAGCTGATAAATCTGCTTATGTCACTTTGGTAATACCTGTTATTGCTCTTATTTTGTCCACAATATTTGAAGATTATCATTGGAATACTTATGCTATTATCGGTGTGTTTTTTATCCTGATCGGTAATGTTATTATCTTGAAAAAACGCAATAGGAATCGACTATGAACTTTATCAGGGTGTTGTTCGCGATTGGTTATTTGACTTAATCGCCAATAATTGTGGTATATTCTGGAATTGTGTATAAGGTATATGGATATTTGAAATTAGGAACTCGGAACTCGGATTCAGCTACGAGAAGCAAGACACGAGCAGCGAGTAACTGAAAATGAAGTTAGAAGCTGAACAGATATGTAAATTTAAGTAAAACCGTACGATTTTCGGTGCGGGTATAAGGCTTACTGAGATCAAATTCTTCATTATAGACAATATATAAATCACTTCCTGGAATGTAATGGAAGTTGAGTAGAACATTACTGATAATTTTATCCGTATCACTATTCCACTGGATATATGGTTTTATAAATAGATCCGGGTGAAAGGCATATATTATCCGGGCTCCAACTAAAGTCGCAGTGAATGCCCCTGCCGGTAAATGAATTGTGTTATAATCAGCCTTTAACTCCACACTCAAATGACGCCCCAATTTTAGATAAGCATCGGCACCGTATCCGACTAATGTCCCATCAAAAAAATCACCGCCGTTAAAACGTAATTTACCGGCAAGTGGTTTGCTTCGGTCAGACTGGTATTCGATAAATACATTGTCATAACGATAAATCGCTTCTGGTATGATGATATCATCGCTAATCTCAAATTCCTCGGTCAGCCACTCATAATTTTGAACATATATGGTCGCAAGATTTGAACCATTCTCAAACAAGGAAAAGAATCCTGAAGAGTTTGTACGACTTTCCAGCATACCTTGTTGATCAGTGATATAGTTAAAATTACTAAATAAAAATAGCTGGCGGATGTTGAAAAAACCCGGACGTGGTGATATCCAGGTATTAATTTCAGTCCTTCTAATATCAGTTCGGGGAAAAAATCCCATATCTGCATTAAAATTTTCCTCGATACTGTTTTGTGACACAAAAAAACTAAAAAAATCATCCATATATAAGAAGTTAAGATAACCTGCATAATTTTTGCCGGATACAAAGGGCTCAAAGGATTTGGCCAAAAAACCACCAACCTGAGTGTTATCATTTACATAGAAATTTCCATCCACTCCAAGGTTTCTTATATATCCGAACTGATCAATATTTTGTTTACTCAAGCCAATTATACCCAGTGAAGAATTCGAGAAAAGATCTAGTTTAAACCGTGCAGCGGTAAAATTAGTTCTGGGGATATGGACCGGTTCATCATCGTCGTTAATATACGAGACACGGTTCGCGAGGATATTCAGAAAGCCGACATTTACCGGGCCTTCCTTGCCTGTAATTTTTACACCGCCAAGTAAAGGAATCATCTCATTATCATCAGAAAGTCCGATCCGGCGGCTAAAAAAGAGAATGCTGGCCGGTACAAGGGGAATATGGGATCGTTCCCCAAAATTGAATATATTTGCACCTTCAAGAAAGAATTCTCGTTTTTCAGGAAAAAAAAGTTCAAATCGGGAAAAATTTACCTGCTCCTGATCAGCCTCTACCTGAGCAAAATCCGTATTGATCGTCAGAGTGGCGGTAATATTTGGCGTGAGCAGATAACGGGCATCAAGTCCAACCTCTAATTTTGTATCATATTCGTTTTCGAATGTAAAGTCTCGTTGCACACCTGCGAGTGTAAATGGTTTGATCTCCCATTTACCGGGCTGCCCGAGAATATCCATTCCCTCCAGATGACCATAGGCAGAGACGTGATAATGCCCCCAGAGGCCCAATTCTCTCTTTATTGGCGCCCAAAATACTTCCTCACGTTTACGAGGTATATATCGCGCAATATTTAATCCCCAGGTTTTATTTTGACCGGGAGTAAAACGCAGGGTTTTAAAAGGGATAACAACCTCTGCCGTCCAACCTCTATCGTTAATTTGTGATGCCACATCCCAGATACCATTCCAGTCCCAGTTTTGGGTCTCATCATTTAATTCAGCTTGTATAATGCCATCCCAGCGTGCTCCAAGGGCATTGGTTGAAAAATAAAATGCGGTACGATGGTCGTGATAGGTATCCAGATAAATTTCAACACAGTCATTGTTGAGCAGGTAACTGTCGCGGCGCATTTCGGTTGCGATGATTTTTTCTGCTTCCCGATCGCGGCAATCAAATCCAAAATAAATATTATCTTGATCATAATAAATATAAACGAGAGTAGATTCCGATACCGTTGAACCTTCTTCTGGTTCACGTTGTGTAAACCTATTCAAAAGAGCAGCATTCTGCCAGAAAGATTCATCGAGCTTACCGTCAAGATCAGGCGAAACCGCAGCTTTTATTGCCAATAATTTTGGAGGATTCTCAGATTGGGCTTGTAATTCATTTATCAAAAAACATAATAAGCCAGCAAAAAGTAAAAATAATCGATCGTTAGATTTCAATATCATCTATGCCCGCCAACTGTTGAGGTAAAGTTAAGTTAGGGCAATTTTTACCATAATGAAAGAAATTACCGGATACTCGTCGCTCGATACTGGATGCTCGATGCTCGTCTCTCGATTCTCGATACAAGATGTCACCCCGCTCTTCAGGCTGTTGCAGATTAATGAAATTAGTACCGAAATGTCATTCCTGCGAAAGCAGGAATCCAAAGGGGAAAACTCCAGCAGGGATCTAAATTTTTTTTTACGAAAGAGGTTATTATTTATTAGATTCCCACTTCCGAGGGAATGACAATTTGTGAGAAAGGCACTGTGATTTTGTAGAATATTGTGTATTCTGCAACAGTCTGCCTTGCGAGATCTTTGCAGTTGCCGCTAGAAATTAACGACACCTTTTTGGATCAACCACTCATGAGATATTTTAACCAGTCGTTGGGTCAGGGCGGCTTTTCGGGGATGCATATGACCTTCTTCCAGGATCACGATCTTCTTTGGCTCCGGAATAAGGCGATGTAATTCCCGCCAGCTTTCTTCCGGAATTTGATGATCTTTTGTCCCATTAATCAGTAAAAATTCAGCCTGTAAGTAAGGAGCATGATAAGCCGGCTCAATCCCGCGAAGAGCAGTTGCTGCCAGCCAGGAAAAAAGTGAGCGAAAAGGCTCGGAAAAATTGGTCATATTCGTATCCAGAAGCTGATAGATGTTTATTCCACCATAGGCGATGACACCATACCTAAGGGGAATCTGATGGTGTGTGGCCAGTCGATATATAGCCGGCATAAAAAGGGCTCCAAAACTGTAACCGGTTATCGTAATTCGCCTATCATCAGCCCAATCCTGGCCTGCAATCCAGTTTTTGAGTGAAATCACCTGAGCAGGTACAGTGAGTACAGACTTGCGGATAAGCGGAAGTTCCTCTATCGCTGTACCCGCGTACCAGTATTCAGGGTGATAAGGATACTGATAGATCAGGATAATATTCTGGCCGGGATCGGGAATATATTTAAGAGTATACTGTCCGATTTCTAAGCCACCAAGAACAATCACAACCGGCAGTCCTCCGGCCGGAATATTGGTCGGCAGACTGATCATACAACCTATTTCACCCTGTTCGGGATTTGCAAGAATCAGATCATGATATTTTCTCTGTTGGGGGAGGAAATCAGCCTGAAAAGTAGAATCCCGGACAATCTCCAGATCACCGATTGGTTGGTCTATAAAGTCCAGCGGATCACTAAAGTGCTGACAAAGTGCCCAGAAAAGAATGCTGAACAGAAGAAGAACCGGTATTGCCAGCAGGCTGATCAAGATGTATTTAATTCGGGAAATCATATAGTGGGTTTTTGTGTTAATTTAATACAATTTCGTTTGGGATGCGCGATGCGGAATGTTAGATGCTGGTCGGAGCGAAGCGGAGATCCCGAGAACTCAGCAATTTTTTAGGGGTTATT